>NZ_JAGTUI010000021.1:0-36138 GCF_018224585.1 Neisseria sp. Marseille-Q1983 | reverse complement strand
TCTGTACTGTCTGCGGCTTCGTCGCCTTGTCCTGATTTTTGTTAATCCACTATAATGCCGTCTGGAATATGGCGGATTGGGGTTGGGAGCGTATAGGGGAAGTGCTTGTGCGGAAATGGCGAAGGTGTGTTTTTGATTCCAGTCCGCCCTGTTTAGATTGCTGTAAAACCATGCCGTCTGAAACGGAAAGGTTTCAGACGGCATGGTTTTTGATTGGGGCGGTGCGGGTCAGCCTCCGAGCAAATCCCACAAATCGTTTTGCAGGTCGGCTTCGCTTTCGCCTTCGGCAGGCGCGGCGCGGATATAGCCGCCGTCGGGCTGCATCAGCCACGCGTGCGTATTGTCTTCCAGTGCCATCTCCAAACCTTCGCGGATGACGCGTTTTTTGAGTTCGGGCGCGGTAATCGGCGCGGCGGTTTCGATGCGGCGGAAGAAGTTGCGCCCCATCCAATCCGCGCTGGAGATAAAGGTATCGTCCGCGCCGTTGTTGTGGAAGCAATACACGCGCGCGTGTTCGAGCTGCCTGCCGACGATGGAGCGGACGCGGATGTTTTCGGACAAGCCTTTTACACCAGGGCGCAAGGTGCACATACCGCGCACAATCAAATCGATTTGCACGCCTGCCGCGCTTGCCCGATACAGGGCTTCGATGACGGTCGGTTCGATAAGCGAATTCATTTTGGCGGTAATCCGCGCCGGTTTGCCGACTTTTGCGTGTTCGGTTTCGCGAGCGATGCGGTCGATAACCATTTTGTGCAGGGTAAACGGACTTTGGTAGAGTTTGTTTAGCCGCCCGGGTTTGCCCAAACCTGTGATTTCCATAAACAATGTGTTCACATCGGCGGTGATTTGTTCGTCGGCTGTGATGAGGCCGAAGTCGGTGTAGATGCGCGATGTGCCTTGGTGGTAGTTACCCGTGCCGAGGTGGGTGTAACGCTTGAGTATGCCGTCCTCGCGGCGGATGACCAGTGCCATTTTGGCATGAACTTTATAGCCGAATACGCCGTAAACGACGTGTGCACCTGCATTTTCAAGCTGTTGCGCCCAGTTGACGTTGTTGGCCTCATCAAAACGCGCCATCAGTTCGACGACGACGGTTACTTGTTTGCCGGCGAGTGCCGCCTTCATCAGGGCGCGGACGAGTTCGGAGCGCGTGCCGGTGCGGTAAATCGTCATTTTGACGGCAAGCACGTCGGGATCGGCGGCGGCTTCGCGTATCATGTGGACGACGGGGTCGAAGGACTGGTACGGATGGTGCAGAAGGATGGGTGCACGGCGTATCAGTTTGAATATCGAACCGTTTTTACCCAAGGCTTTCAATCTGCCTTGTGTAGGGGGCGGAAATTTTAAATCAGGACGGTCAACCAAATCGGGAACGGCGTTGAGGCGTACGAGGTTGACCGGACCTTTGACTTGGTAAAGTTCGGCAGCGGTCAGTCTGAATTGTGACAGCAGGAAGTCGTGGATGTAGGCGGGGCAGGTGTCGGCGACTTCGAGCCGCACGCCGTCGCCGTATTCGCGGTCGTGCAGTTCGTTTTGGATGGCGGCCCGGAGGTTTTGCAGGTCTTCTTCGTCAACGGTCAAGTCGCTGTCGCGCGTCAGGCGGAACTGGTGGCAGCCTTTGACGTTCATGCCCGGGAAGAGTTTGCCGACGTGGGCGTGCAGGATGGAGGAGAGGAAGACGAAGCCGTGTCCGCCGCTACACAGTTCGGACGGCAGGGGAACAACGCGCGGCAGGATGCGTGGTGCCTGCACAATCGCCATACCCGAAGGTCTGCCGAATGCATCTGTACCGTCGAGTTCGACGGCGAAGTTGAGCGATTTGTTCAGCGGGCGAGGGAAAGGGTGGGACGGGTCAAGGCCGATGGGGGTCAGAATCGGCAACAACTCACGGTCAAAATAGCTTTCGATCCACTTTTTCTGCGCGCCCGTCCAGTTGCGGCGGCGGTAAAAATGGATGCCTTCCCGCGCCAACTCGGGCTGAAGGACGTTGTTGAACAGGTCGTACTGGTGCCGTATCAGGGAGCGCGTCGCTTCAGTAACGTCGGCGATGGTTTCAGACGGCATTTTGCCGTTGTCCAGCCTGCGCCGGGGGTGCAGCTTGTTTTCACGCTTGAGCCACGCCATGCGGACTTCGAAAAACTCGTCAAGATTGGATGACACGATGCACAGGAAGCGCAGACGTTCCAAAAGGGGGACGTTTCTGTCTTCCGCCTGCGCCAACACGCGGCGGTTGAATGCCAGCAGGCTCAGTTCGCGGCAGAGGATGCGGTTTTGTTCGGGCATAAGGCTCTCCCAAAGATGGTTGTTGTCCGGCCGGAGCGGGCGGACAATGCCGTCTGAAGGCTTGGCGGCATCTGCGCCGGTTTCAGACGGCATGATGTGGCGGACGGTCTGTTTCAGGCATCGGGGCAATGTGAAAACGGATACCGGCGCGTGCGGTATCCGTCTGTTTCAAATCACTTCCAACACAAAATAATGACGCAGTTTTTCGTACACCGCGTCGCTGACGTTGATGCAGCCGTTGGTCATAATCCTGTCGGATACAACCGGGGATGCGATGCGTTCGTTCCGCCTTTCCGACGGTATCAGGTTCCAAACGCGGTGCAGGGCGAAAAGAAAATCGCCCTCCTGCTTGAAACCGATGACTTCGCCGCCGTATCCGGGTTTGTCGGTACTGTTCAGCGTCAGCCCGAATGTCCCCTTGGGCGTGGCAGTGCCGATGAGGACGGGGTGGCACTGATGGTCGTCGGCGAAACAGAGTTCCGCTTTGGATGTATCGACGATGACTTTTTTCTTTTGGATATAGGTATTGACCGCATCCGGCTGCCCCTGTGCGAATACGGGGGAAACCGTCAGCAGGCAGCACAATATCCCTGAAAGCAGGCGGGGCGGCATCGTGGCTTATTGGCGGATACGTTTCGGTTTTGCCGGCACGATTTCGCGGATGATGACTTGCGGCTCGGCTTTGGGTGCGGGCGGCGGACAGACGGCATCTTTCGGGAATACCGGATTCCAGTAGAAACTGCGGGCGAATTTGTCCTTGTCGAAAATTACTTTGTATTGGCAGGTGGTAACGCCTTCTACTCCGGACGTGTTTTCGGGGTCGATGCCTACGCCCGGGGTGTGGAAGTGGAACAGATAATCCCATTCGCGCACGCCGTACATACCTTCGTCGTAATGCGGACGACCCAGGATTTTGTAGATGTCGTCTTTGGTCAGGCCGGGACGCATCAAGTCCAATTCGCCATAGGTCGGGAATGTACCGCGATCGTTGTTGAAGGTCAGGGAATAGGGTTTCGGGAAGACCGGATTGTCGGTCGTTCCGTCGGCTTTGACGTTGCTTTTGGTTGCGCAGGCAGACAGAATGCCCGCCGCCAATACTGCCAAGCCCGGTTTGACGATTTGTTTGATTTTCATATGCAGAATCCTTTTTTACCCGATGCCCGTCTGCCTTTTGTTCGGAAGAGCCGCTTCAGGATGGTTTTAAATATTTGATTTTGATTTTTAATGGTAGCATAAAACAACGGGCGTATCAGCAGGTTCGGCGTATTTGTGCGGCATACGGGGCGAAGGGGTTGCCGTGCCGCCCGCCTCCTGCCGGCAATCTGCCGATTCGCCGCTTCCGGCAACCTGTTATAATTGATGCCGACTTTATTTTTCCAACGTTTTTAAGCGAAAACAGAATGACTATGCAAGAACAATACCGGCCCGCCGCCATTGAGCCTGCGGCGCAGAAAAAATGGGATGATGCCCGTATTTTCAACGTCTCCGAAGACGCTTCCAAACCCAAATACTACTGCCTCTCCATGTTCCCCTACCCCAGCGGTAAGCTGCACATGGGGCATGTGCGCAACTACACCATCGGCGACGTATTGAGCCGCTTCAAACGCTTAAACGGCTTCAACGTCATGCAGCCTATGGGTTGGGACGCGTTCGGCATGCCGGCGGAAAACGCGGCGATGAAAAACAATGTCGCCCCTGCCGCCTGGACTTACGACAACATCGAATATATGAAAACCCAGCTCAAAAGCCTGGGTTTTGCAATTGACTGGGCGCGCGAAGTCGCCACCTGCAAACCCGAATACTACCGCTGGGAACAATGGCTGTTTACCAAGCTGTTTGAAAAAGGCATCGTCTATCGCAAAAACGGCACGGTAAACTGGGACCCTGTCGACCAAACCGTATTGGCCAACGAGCAAGTCATCGACGGACGCGGCTGGCGTTCGGGCGCGTTGATCGAAAAACGCGAAATCCCGATGTATTACTTCAAAATCACCGATTACGCCGAAGAGCTGCTCAACGACTTGGACAAGCTGGAACACTGGCCGGAACAAGTCAAAACCATGCAGCGCAACTGGATCGGCAAATCACGCGGTATGACCGTGCGCTTCGCCGTTTCAGACGACAGCAAACAAGGCTTGGAAGGCGATTACGCGAAATTCCTGCAAGTTTATACCACCCGTCCCGACACGCTGATGGGCGCGACTTATGTTGCCGTTGCCGCCGAACATCCGCTGGCAACCGCCGCAGCCGCCGACAAACCCGAATTGCAGGCATTTATCGCCGAATGCAAAGCCGGTTCGGTTGCCGAAGCCGATATGGCGACGATGGAGAAAAAAGGCGTGCCGACCGGCCGCTACGTCGTCAACCCGCTTAACGGCGACAAACTGGAAGTGTGGATTGCCAACTATGTATTGTGGGGCTACGGCGACGGCGCGGTGATGGCTGTTCCGGCGCACGACGAACGCGATTTCGAGTTCGCCACTAAATACAATCTGCCGAAAAAACAAGTCATTGCCGTCGGCGACAACACATTCGACGCAAACCGATGGCAAGAATGGTACGGCGACAAAGAAAACGGCGTATTGGTCAACAGCGGCGACTTGGACGGCTTGGATTTTCAGACGGCATTTGATGCCGTTGCCGCCAAGCTGCAAAACCAAGGCGCGGGCGAACCGAAAACCCAATACCGCCTGCGCGACTGGGGCATTTCGCGCCAACGCTACTGGGGCTGTCCGATTCCCATCGTCCATTGCGAAAAATGCGGCGACGTACCCGTCCCCGCCGACCAACTGCCCGTCGTCCTGCCTGAAAACGTCGTACCCGACGGCATGGGTTCGCCTTTGGCAAAAATGCCCGAGTTTTACGAAACCACCTGCCCATGCTGCGGCGGCGCGGCGAAACGCGAAACCGACACCATGGACACCTTCATGGAATCGAGCTGGTACTTCTTCCGCTATATGTCGCCCAAGTTTTCAGACGGCATGGTATCGGCAGAAGCTGCGAAATACTGGGGCGCAGTCGACCAATACATCGGCGGTATCGAACACGCGATTCTGCACCTCTTGTACGCGCGTTTCTTCACCAAACTGATGCGCGACGAAGGTTTGGTCAATGTTGACGAGCCGTTTGAACGCCTGCTCACGCAAGGCATGGTCGTCTGCGAAACCTACTACCGCGAAAACGACAAAGGCGGCAAAGACTGGATCAACCCCACCGATGTCGAATTGACTTTCGACGACAAAGGCCGCCCCGTTTCCGCCGTCCTCAAAGCCGACGGACTGCCCGTCGTCATCAGCGGCACGGAAAAAATGTCCAAGTCCAAAAACAACGGCGTCGATCCGCAAGAGCTGATTAACGCCTACGGCGCGGACACCGCCCGCCTGTTCATGATGTTCGCCGCACCGCCCGAACAGTCCCTCGAATGGAGCGACAGCGGCGTCGAAGGCGCACACCGCTTCCTGCGCCGCCTGTGGCGCACCGTTTACGAATACCTGAAACAAGGCGGCTCGGTCAAAGCGTTTGCAGGCAGCCAAGACGGTTTGTCTAAAGAACTCAAAGACCTGCGCCACAAACTGCACGCCACCACCGCCAAAGTCAGCGACGACTACGGCCGCCGCCAGCAGTTCAACACCGCCATCGCCGCTGTGATGGAATTGCTCAATCAATACGATAAAACCGACACCGGTAGCGAACAAGGCCGCGCCGTCGCTCAAGAAGTATTGGAAACCGCCGTACGCCTGTTGTGGCCCATCGTGCCGCACATCTGCGAAACCCTGTGGAGCGAATTGAACAGCGCGAAACTGTGGGAGGCAGGCTGGCCGACAGTCGATGAAGCCGCTTTGGTCAAATCCGAAATCGAAGTCATGGTTCAAGTCAACGGCAAACTGCGCGGCAAAATCACCGTTGCCGCCGATGCCTCTAAAGCCGACCTCGAAGCCGCCGCACTCGCCACCGAAGGCGCGGTGAAATTCATGGAAGGCAAGCCTGCGAAAAAAATCATCGTCGTACCGGGCAGACTGGTGAACATCGTAGTGTAAACCTGATTCGGCATTGATTGCTGTAATTAAAAAAGGTCGCCTGAAAACTTGGAAACAGGGTTTTCAGACGACCTTTTTAAGATAGATTGAGTTGTCTACATTACAGACCTCAAATAACTTAAATCTCAAAATCCAAAACATGAATTTATTTTTCGATACCGAATTGGGAAAGCAACAAAATAAAGCAACCCACAAAATCCGTGTAATGAGTGAAGCTTGGCTGGAAAAAAAACGGCTACTGTCCCTGTTGCGGAAGCAAGCCGATGCAGAGATTTACCAATTACTTTTATACAAGGATATTAAATAATGAAAAAAATTGTCTTATTATCTTGTGTATCACAAAAAATAAATGAAAGGTCAAAAGCAAAAGATTTATACATCAGTCCTCTATTCAAAAAGAGCCTAGCATATGCTTATAAACTTAAACCTGATGCAATATATATTCTATCTGCAAAATATCATTTAATTGAGTTAGATAGAATTATAGAACCTTATAATGTAACCCTGAATAAGATGAAAAAAAATGATAGACTAAATTGGGGTAAAAAAGTTATAGATCAATTGAAAGATAAATCCAATTTGGAAAAAGATACATTTATTATGTTAGCTGGTAATAAGTATATTATGCCTATTAAAGATAAATTGATTAATATAGAACAACCATTTTATAAAATGAGGTTAGGTGAAAGATTAAAATATCTTAACAAAGAACTAGGTTATGGAGTACAAAAATGAAATCGTTAGTATCTGAATTACATTCCTTATTTAATCAAAAAGAAAAATTTACTTTTCCCTTTGATAAGTCTAAATTGCCCAAAAATGGAATTTATATCATTTTTGAGAAAGGCGAATATTTCGAAAACATGAACAGAATAGTTAGAGTGGGGACTCATACCGGTGAAAATCAATTACGTTCTCGTCTAATACAGCATTTTGTAAGAGAAAATAAGAATAGAAGTATTTTTAGAAAAAATATAGGTCGTTGTATTTTGAATATTGAAAATAAAAGTTATTTAGATTCATGGGAACTTGATATAACACCCAAAAAAGGAAGAGAAGATAAACTAAAAAAAATTAATAATGAGCTTGAAAAAATACTAGAGAATCGTATTAGTCAATATATACAAAATAATCTTTCATTCTGTGTCTTTGAAGTTGATACAAAAGAAGAGCGCCTATTTTGGGAAAGTAAAATAATTTCAACTCTTTCCAATGCAGCTCAATCAGGTGAAATTAAACCTTCAGAAAATTGGTTAGGTAATAAATCACCAAAAGATAAAATTAGAGCTAGTGGTCTGTGGCAAGTTAATGAACTATATAAAGAAAGTTTAACTAACACTGAATTTGATAAATTATCCACTTTTGTAAAATAAATTATAGGATTAAAGATTTTATAAATAAACATACTGTAAGGGAAACTACACAAAATAGTTTCCTTTCTTTTATCCTACATACTAGGTTTGAATGAACAGATTAACTGATAATAGAAAACACCCTGTGGATAACTCATATAACAAACCTGTTGCAGACCTCTTTTGTCCAAACTGCCACGAGCAATATGAATTAAAGAGTAAAAATCAAAAAACTATAGGTAACAGTGTGCCTGACGGTGCATATCACACCATGTTGGAGCGCATCCGGTCAGATACCAACCCCAATTTTTTCTTTCTTGCATATAAAAAAGCGGATTACTCCATACGGCAATTGGTGCTTGTACCCAAACATTTCATCACGCCGGATATGATTATTCCCAGAAATAAAGGCATTAAAAACCGGCCGCACCACATTATGTGTTCCATCAATCTCGCCCCTTTGCCTGAAAGCGGAAAAATATTCTTAATAGACGATTCCCGCATTATCGAACCCGAAACCGTTCTGAGAAAATGGTAATCCAACCTGTTTTTACGCAACCAAAATGCGGAGCGCAAAGGCTGGCTTTTGGCTGTTATGAAATGTATCGACCAGCTCCCCAAAGAATTCACATTATCGCAAATGTATGAATTTGAAGACAAACTATCCATCCAGTTTCCCCAAAACAACCATATCAGAGACAAAATCCGCCAACAGTTGCAAATCTTGCGCGACCAAAATACGATCGAATTTATTGGTCGCGGACTTTACAAAAAATCAATAAATTGCGCCTAACTCCCAAGGCGTTTTGATTTCAAATCATGATACTGAATTTGAAAGGGATATTTATTCTTCTGCCATTCTGAAAACAGATGAAGTACAACGCAATATCGCTGCAAAGGGGCGCAGCCGTAAAAAAGTCGGGGAATTATTGGCAATTTATGATTGATTTCGACAAACCGGCCGCCTCCGAAGGTAAAGTGAAATTCATAGAAGGCAAGCCTGCCAAGAAAATTATCGCCGTACCGGGCAGACTGGTGAACATCGTGGTGTAAATCTTTTTAAAAACATTAAACAATGTTAAGATGCCGTCCGAAATCCGTTTTGGATTCAGACGGCATTTTTTGAATTTAATTTTTTAAGGGATAAGCCTAATATGAAATTTCCTTCCTTCCTTCCTTCCTTCCTTCCTTCCTTCCTTCCTTCCTTCCTTCCTTCCTTCCTTTAAACGGATAGTCTGCCTGTCGGCAGTAATCTCGGTATTGGGAGGTTGTGCGGTCGTTGCTGATGTTTACGGTCATGATTCCGCCACAATGAACGCTGCGGCTGCCAAAGATTATATGAAAACGGTTGAGTTAAACAAGTCTGCCGGCAATGTCGATACCACATCCAGAACAGCCCGCAGGGTGCAGGCAGTATTTCGACGTATGCTGCCTTATGCCGATGCGGCAAATAATACCGGCCATAAGTTTGACTGGAAAATGACGGTTTTCAAAAACGATGAGCTGAACGCGTGGGCGATGCCCGGCGGGAAAATGGCGTTTTATACGGGGATAGTCGACAAACTCAAGCTGACCGATGACGAAATTGCCGCCATTATGGGGCATGAAATGACGCACGCCCTGCATGAACACGGTAAAAATAAGGTCGGGCAGCAAATCTTGACCAATACGGCGGCGCAGATAGGCACGCAGATTATATTAGACAAAAAACCGGACACTAATCCGGAATTGGTCGGATTGGGTATGGATATTTTGGGGACGTACGGTCTTACTTTGCCTTATAGCCGCAGCTTGGAAGAAGAAGCCGATGAGGGGGGAATGATGTTGATGGCGCAGGCAGGCTATCATCCGGCGGCCGCTGTCAGGGTTTGGGAAAAAATGAATCAGGAAAACGACCAAAACGGCTTTATTTATGCTATTACCTCTACTCATCCGACAAACAATGCCCGTATAGAAAATCTAAAACGGTTGTTACCGACCGTTATGCCGGTTTATGAGCAAAGTGTCAGAAATAAGGGGCGCGTTAATAAAAACCGTCGGCGTTAAGGGAAGGGGATCGAGAATTTGAGCCGTTGTTCCAAAATACCGTCTGAATCCGTTTGAGATTCAGACGGCATTTAAACAGTTCTGTGCCCCACCCGTTTTGCCTTCAAGCCCGCGCCGCTTAAATCCAATCCCCCCCTGCAACGGGCGCAAAAAATCCCCGTACCTCGCGGTCGGTGATGTTTCGGGTTTCGCGCCCGTCTGCGCCGTGCCTTGCTGTCGGGCTATGTCGTCTGCACCGCCGCCGTTTCGGCTTGGTTTGATGCGGTCGGGCATTTATGCGGCTACGCCCTGATATTCGGTTCGGCGGTCTTGCCTGTCTTGGCAGGCATATTCAGCAGCGCGTCTATTGTGAACTTGCTGATTTTGCCGTTTGCCAAGTCGGTTACGCAATGGCTTCGATGCCCTTGTTTTTGACGATGGTCAGCAGCTTCAACGCCGCGCCGCTCGGCTTTTTAACGCCCCGCTCCCAAGCCGAAACGTGGTTTTTCCCCACGTTGAGATAGATGGCGAAAGCGGCTTGCGATAGTGCTTCCTTCTCCCTGATTGCCTTGATGTCTTTGCCACTCAAGGGTCTGATTTCAGTCAGGCAGGACTTGTCAAAGTCGCGCATGGTCTTTTTGTCGATTGCGCCGATGTTGTAAGCCCCTTCCATCATTTCATGAATGGCGGCTAATGCCTCGCTTTTGTATTTCATGATTCTATCTCCATGATAATGCCGTCTTCTTTCAAAGCCGCCAGCTCTGCCTGCG
Source organism: Neisseria sp. Marseille-Q1983 (assembly GCF_018224585.1). NCBI lineage: Bacteria > Pseudomonadati > Pseudomonadota > Betaproteobacteria > Neisseriales > Neisseriaceae > Neisseria > Neisseria sp. Marseille-Q1983. The sequence continues at coordinate 25,668 of NZ_JAGTUI010000021.1, read as the reverse complement.
TGTATTTCAGATAATATGCGGCGGCTTTTCGGTAAACGTCCAGTTCTTTATCTGAAATGTTTTCACGATCGTTCTTGGCAAAGGCATAAACGAAAAATGCCCTATCTGCCTGTTTGAACAGTATCAGGCTGCGATAACCGCCGCTTCTGCCTTGCCCTTGCCGTGCTATGCGCTGCTTAATCACGCCGCCGCCAAGGTCTGCATCTATCAGTCCGTTATCAGCCCGCTCTACCGCTTCCAGCAGCTCGGAATTACTGATTTTATGTTTCTTGGCAAATTTCACTATCCATTGGTTTTTGAATATCCGCATTGTGCAACCGTTTACTTAGTGATACCGGGGATTATACCAAAGACAGGTAAGGCGGCAAGCCGCCTTTTTTATGCCTTGCAATTTCTCCATTTATGCCGTCTGAAGCACCGGCGGCTAATCTGCCTGTTTTTTAACCAACCGCCGCCAATGGCTCAAATTTCAGTTTTTAGCGCGTTTCGCCGTCTTCCTATGCCGCAATATAACCAAGCGGTTTAATCACCTTTCCTACCAAAAATTGGCGTATTTCCGTGCGTTTCGGCTTTTTGTCCCACTGCGCTCCCACCGCCAAGACGGCAAAAAACCGCAAACACGCAAAATCCATTACCAATCCGTTACTACTTGTTACCGTAATCGTTACCGATTTTTATTTTTTAGGCTGTGTTTTAATATAGTGTTGATAGGCGTACTTGGCTTCAAGGTATTCAACAGGATAGGTTTATTCCTAACCGGAAAATAATTGTCTTTTCCCTTGCAAATAATTGAAATCAACAGATTACTAAAACACAGCCTTTTTTTATTATTTTATTTCATATACTTATTTTTATAATATCTTTCAGTAACGGCGGTAACGGGTAAGGGTAGTGCATTTCTATATAGGGGTTTCCCGAGAACCAAAAAAACCGCTCTGCATCTTGGACGGTTTCCCCCTTATTACTTACGATTCGTCAGTATTCCCCGCAAGCTCTTTTCCGCTTGGCATTTCTGATTTGGCGGTCGTTCAGCTTTATTTTTGCGGTATTTTTCGGATACCGTAAAAAATCAGGTTAGTTCAATTAGGGCGGATTGGACGGGATTGTACGGTCAGGAAGGGGGACGGCAGGATAACGATCAGCCTGTGAAATCCTTGTATTGATTGGGATTGGTTGACGGTATTAGACAGGATTAAACGAAAAAAAACGCTTAGAATTTCTAAGCGTTTTTGTATGTTGGTGCCGACAGCGAGATTTGAACTCGCACAGCCTACGGCCACTACCCCCTCAAGATAGCGTGTCTACCAATTTCACCATGTCGGCATTTGAAAAACTGTTATTTCTGCTGCTGAGGAACAGGGGCAGAAGGTTCGGTATTGTTTACGGGTTTGGGTGCTTGCTGGGTCTGTTGTATGTTGCTGAAGTCCAAACCGTGTTTTGTCGTGTGGGTATGAATATACACCATAGCCATGCAGGTTGCAAAGAAAAATGTTGCTGCAACGGCGGTCGAGCGGCTGAGGAAGTTGGCGTTGCCGGCAGAGCCGAATACGCCTTGCGCGCTGCCGCTTCCCGATCCGAAGGTCGCGCCTGCATCCGCGCCTTTACCGTGTTGGAGCAATACTAACACGATGACGGCCAAGGCGGAAATGATATTAATAATCCAAATAAGGGTTTTGAAGGCTTCCATATTTTTCTACGCATTTTGTGCGGCACTGATGATGGCGGTAAAGGAGTCGTACGACAATGACGCGCCGCCGACGAGTGCGCCGTCCACATAAGGTACTGCGAAGATGTCGGCTGCGTTGTCCGCCTTCACACTTCCGCCGTAAAGGACGCGGATTTTAACATCGCTTCCGCACAAAGACAAGATTTCTTTGTAGATGAATGCGTGCATGTCGGCAATCTGTTCGACGGTGGCGACTTTGCCTGTACCAATCGCCCAAACCGGCTCGTAGGCAACAGCGATGTTTTTGGTATTCAAACCTTGCAGGATGGAAAGTTGGTGGGCGATGACTTCGTGTTCTTTGCCGGCTTCGCGCTCTTCGAGGCTTTCGCCGACGCACAATAATGGGATGAGTCCGACGTTGAGGACGTTTTCCATTTTGCGGCGTTGGATTTCGTTTTTCTCGCCGAAATAAAGGCTGCGTTCGGAGTGGCCGATGAGGACGATGTCTGTACCGATGTCGGCAAGCATTTCGGCGGACACTTCGCCGGTGTATGCGCCGTTGTTGGGGAAGCGGCTCACGTCTTGGGCGCAGGTGAGGATGCGGTTGTTTAAGACGATTTGCATGGCGTTGTGCAGTTGCAGCAGGTAAACGGTCGGGGCGGCGAGTCCGATGAGGACGCGTTCGGCGGTGGGGAGGATGCGGAAGCGGTGCATCAGTGCGTTGTTGTTTTGGAGCCGGCCGTTCATTTTCCAGTTGCCGATGACCCATTTTTGATCCCACATTCCGATTTGGTGATACATCTTTTTTGCTCCGTGTCGTGTTTTTTCTGTCTGCCGCGTGTGGCGCGTTGCAATGTGAAGTTTAGTGGATATGCGGCGGGTTCGCAACTTGAGAGCGGGCGGCTGCGGGAGCGGTTTGGAATGTTGTTTCGGGCAGGTTGTTTTATAATGGCCGCCTGATATGTATACAAATATAGGAGATGTGATGCACGCGCTTCATTTTTCGGCTTCGGACAAGGCCGCGCTTTATCGGGAGGTGTTGCCGCAGATTGAGTCTGTGGTGGCGGACGAGGCGGATTGGGTGGCGAATTTGGCGAACACGGCGGCGGTTTTGAAGGAGGCGTTCGGCTGGTTTTGGGTGGGTTTTTATTTGGTCGATACGCGTTCGGACGAATTGGTTTTGGCACCGTTTCAGGGGCCTTTGGCGTGTACGCGGATTCCGTTCGGTCGCGGGGTGTGCGGTCAGGCTTGGGCGAAGGGCGAGACGGTGGTCGTCGGGGATGTCAACGCGCATCCCGACCATATTGCCTGTTCGTCTTTGTCGCGTTCGGAGATTGTGGTTCCGCTGTTTTCAGACGGCCGCTGTGTCGGCGTGTTGGACGCGGACAGCGAACATTTGGCGCAGTTTGATGAGGCGGATGCGTTGTATTTGGGAAAACTGGCGAAGATTTTGGAGAAGCGGTTTGAGGCTTCGCGTCAGGCGGCTTGAGACTGGCAAAACGGGTGGGCTTCGCGTACCGAAGTTGGCGCGGCGGTAGTGTGGTTTTATAATGCCTGCCATTGATAAAACAATTATTTGACGGAGCACTAAATGGATTTTGAAAAAGCGCAGTTCAATATGGTCGAACAGCAGATCCGTCCTTGGGATGTGTTGGATTTTGACGTGTTGGACGCTTTGGCGGAGATTCCGCGCGAGCGTTTCGTGAACGGGTCTTTGCAGGGTTTGGCGTATGCGGATATGGAGCTGCCGCTTGCCAACGGGCATAAGATGCTCGAGCCGAAAGTCGTGGCGCGGCTGGCGCAGGGTTTGAAGCTGACGAAAAACGATACGGTTTTGGAAATCGGCACGGGTTCGGGCTATGCGACTGCGCTTTTGGCGAAACTGGCTGGACGTGTGGTGTCGGACGACCTCGATGCCGAGCAGCAAAACCGTGCAAAAGCGGTGTTGGACGGTTTGGCTTTGGACAATATCGATTATGTGCAAAACAACGGACTGACCGAGCCTTCCGCAGGTGCGCCGTTTGATGCGGTTTACGTCGGCGGCGCGGTAAACCTTGTGCCTGAAGTGTTGAAAGAACAGTTGAAAGATGGCGGACGCATGGTGGTTATCGTAGGACGCAAGCCTGTTCAACGTGCGCTTTTGATTACGCGCAAGGGCGATACGTTTGAAGAGAAGGCGCTGTTCGATACTTTGGTGGCGCATTTGGACGATAAGGATACTCATCCTTTCGACAGTTTTAATTTTTGATGTTCGGATTGTGATGCCGTCTGAAAGCAGATTGCGTTTCAGACGGCATTTTGCTCGATTGGGGAAAGGAAGCCCGATGGATATTGTGCAACTCTCGCCGTTGGCACTGAAAATTTGGATGGATGAGGGACGGGCGTTCCGACTGCTGGACGTGCGTACGGACGAAGAAGCGGCGATTTGTTCGCTGCCCGATGCGGTACATATCCCGATGAATCTGATTCCGCTACGGCAGAACGAACTGCCGGACGACGGCGTGCCGCTTGTGGTGTATTGCCATCACGGCATCCGCAGCCTGCATACGGCGATGTATCTGGCGGACGCGGGTTTTGAAAACCTGTACAACCTTCAGGGCGGCATCGACGCGTGGGCAATGCAGGTGGACAGCAAAATGATGCGGTATTGAATCCGTTTTATAAATAAAAGGCTGAGACCTTTGCAAAATTCCCCAAAATCCCCTCAATGTCTTGGTGGGAATTTAGGGGATTTTGGGGAATTTTGCAAAGGTCTCCATCTGCCATTCAATTAACAATTCGTCAGAAAATTTAATCTGCTCTGTTCTCAAACTACCTGAAGCATATAGAAGACACAGGCTGTACAGCAAAATAAATTTGTGCGGTGACTGCTTTTGCGCATAAGTAAAATTGGTATGCAGCCCTCGAAATTGTTCTGCATATTTCAACAAGACCGGTAAATCCGTCATACCGAGCCCTCCTGCAAACCCCGAACTACCTCAGACGTATCCCAATCCAAAGCTCGACAGTATTCGATAAATTCAAATATATCCAGCCGCCTGTCCCCAGTTTCCACCTTTCCCACGAACGAATGCACCACATTCATCCGTTCCGCCAATGCGCGCTGCGACAACCCCAAATCCAATCTTCTGCGGATAAGGAGTTGTCGCAAATAGGTGTGTTCGACAGAGTGTACCGACAAACGAATATTTCCCATGCGCTCCGATTCTAGGTACAATCACGCCTGCACCTGTTTTAGGTGCAAATAAGAAATATTCATAAAATGACCGTAATACCCATATATTCTGCCAACCCGTTCGACGCTATACGCCAAAACATCGCTGAAGAATATTTGAGCGAAACACAACACTATCCTTGGATTGTTACCTTTTCAGGTGGCAAGGACAGCACCCTTGTCGCCCATTTGGTATTTGATATGCTGCTTTCGCTGCCGCCGATGCTGCGGACGCGGCAGGTGTTCTTCGTTTCTAACGATACGCTGGTGGAAAGCCCGCTGGTGGTGAAACACATGCGCAGTGCATTGGCAGAAATTCTGCGCGCCGCCGAAATTTTCAGGCTGCCCGTCAGCGGTGAAATCACCGTGCCGAAATTGCAGGACACGTTTTGGACGCTACTCATCGGCAAAGGCTACCCCACGCCCAACCGCTCGATGCGCTGGTGTACCGACCGCCTGAAAATCCAACCCACCAGCGGCTACATCCTGCAAAAAGTAAACGAAAACGGCAAAGCCATCATTGTACTGGGCGTACGCAAAGACGAATCTGCCACCCGCAAGGCCAGTATTGAAAGCCACCAAAACTTGGAAAACAGCAATCTGACCCCGCACGGCGATTTGAAAAACGCGTTGGTGTACCGACCGATTGTCGATTTGAGTACCGACGACGTGTGGGAATTCCTTGCTGCCAACGACCCGCCCTGGGGAGGCGCACACAGCGATTTAATCAAGCTCTACCGCGAAGCCGCCGGCGGCGAATGTCCGATTGTGCTGTCGCAGGAAGAAGCCCCCGGTTGCGGCACCAATTCCAGCCGCTTCGGCTGCTGGACGTGCACGGTGGTCAATAAGGACAGAAGCCTGCAGGGCTTTGTGGACGCGGGGAAAACCGAATTCACACCGTTAATCGAATACCGCGACTGGCTGGTGGACATCCGCAACAAACCCGAATACCGCCAGGCCGAACGGCGCAACGGAAAACTCACGTTCAAAGGCGGCAAACACATCCCCGGCCCGTTCACCATCGCGGCGCGGCAGGAAATGCTGGCGAAGCTGCTAAAAGTGCAGGCTGCTTTCGGCGAAGAACTGATTTCGCAGGACGAAATCGACCTAATCAAGCGAATTTGGACGGAAGATCTGATTAACACTTACTCAAGGAATAAAAATGAAGACGGAAACACGGGAACAGGTGGCTGATTTGCTGCTGTGGAGTGATGAAAATGCCAGAAACCTGATGGAGAAAATCGCTGCCGAACATGGTGTATCGCCCGATGCGCTGGCCGATTTGGCGGCATGGGAGCGCGAGCAACAGGAACGGATCCGCAAACGCGGCATGACCGAAGTATTCGATGAAGTTTTTGAAAACAGGAAATATTGGGGCTGAATATGTGGATACATTCAATCAGGCTGCTTAATTTCAAATCCTACCAAGAAGCGGCCTTCTCCTTTCCCGAACCGAAAAACGGGCAGAACATTGTTTTAATCGGCGCGATGAACGGGCACGGCAAAACCACTTTGTTGGAAGCGGTTTACCTGTGCCTGTATGACGCGGATGCGGTCAGCCATTTGCAGCGGGCCGGCTTGAACAGCAAAGATGTCAATTACCCGAATTTCCTGCAGGCTGCCCTGCATCACAAAGCAGCGCCGCAATACGGCCGATACCGCATCGAGCTGGAAATTGAAATCCGCCAACGGCGGCAAGGTAAGATTTGCGGCCTGAAAATCCGCCGGAAATGGCATTTCAATGAGAAAAGGCAATTTGAACGCGAAAGCACCGAAACGCGGGCAGACGTGCTGGTTGACGACCGCTACCTGCCTGTCGATTTAGCCGAATTGGACAAATATCTCAACACTTACGCCCTGCCGTTCGATTATGCGCCGTTTTTCTTTTTCGACGGCGAAAAAATCGTGCAGGCTGCAGAACGCAGCGGCACGGGTATGTGGCTCAATACCGCCCTGAAAGGCCTGTTGGGCGTAACCCTGCTGACGCGGCTTGCAGACAGCCTTGGCGATTACCGCAAACGCTGCATTTCCGAGAACGCGGGCAAAAAGATGCAGGAAGATTTGGACAAAGCCGAAAGCGCATTGACTTCTGCCCAAGTGCAATATGATGTATTCCGTGAAGAATGGGAAAAAGTACAACAGGAATGGGCGCATTGGGATGCGGAAAGAAGCAGGCTGCAACAGCAGATCGGCGGCGGCAGCGACATCCGCACTTCGCAGGATTTGCTGATGCAGCGGGAACGGCTGGAGAAGGAAATGGACGATTTCAATGCGAAGGTCAAGGCGGCGGTTAAAGCCATGCCGCTGGCCTTCCTGCCTTCAGACGGCCTGAACGCGCTAAAAATCAAACTCGAACGAGAAGCCAACCGCCTGCACCATGAAGCCGGCAGGGAGCAGATTGCGGGACGGGTAAACGATTTTTGGAGCGCGTTTGTCGGCAGCGGCAAAGTCAAAGAAGTATTGGGGCGTTCGGCTTGCGCCATTTTGGAAGACCCGCTGATGAAGGAAGCTGTAGCCGAATGCTGGAACGAATTATTTTACCCGTTGCCTGAAAATTGCGCCGAAACTATCGAGCACAACTATCTCTCGAAAAACGCCCATGCTGAAATCCAAAACGAAATCAGCCGCATACAGGGTATGCCACAAGGAAGGATAGGCAGCCTGCTGGCCGATATCGAACAGCGGCGGAGCGAACAAAAACAAGTCTTGGAAGAATTGGAGCTGCTCAAAGGCAGCAACAAAGACGAACTGGTGGAACAGCTCAAACAGGCGAACAAGCAGGCCGATATACTGAAAGAACGTTCGGGCAGCCTGAAAAGCAACGTGTTGCAAAAAGAGAAAGAATGCCAGCGCAGGAAGGATGAAGTCAGCAAACTGCAAGACAAAATCAGCGACAGCAACCCGCTGATGGTGAAGTCACGCCGTGCGGGGCAGGTGGAAAAAGTCATTGCCGCATTGACCGATGCGCTGACGCGGCAGAAGGCGGACGAAATCGGTGAAACCGCTACCCGCATCAACCGCGCCATTTCGCATGATAATCGCATCCACAAAATCAGCATCGAAGCAGACGGCAGGATGGGTTTGTACGGCAGCAGCGGCAGGGAAGCGCAGGTCGATTTGTCGGCCGGACAAATGCAGATCCTAATTATGTCGCTGGTGTCGGCATTGGCGGAAGTTACCCGCTATCCCGCCCCCTTCGTTATCGATACCCCGCTGGCACGTTTGGACGAAGGTCACCGCGAAGGTTTATTCAGACATTGGAGTGGGCTGGAACAGCAAGTGATTTTGCTGTCGCAGGACACCGAAATCACTCCCGAAGTGTACCGCCGTCTCGATCCGCATATCGGCCGCACATATCTGGTGGAAGCCGAATCGCTGGACAGCGCAGGCGCATGTTCGCGCGTAACCGCTGATGTTTATTTCGAATAATGAAAGGAACAACACATGTATCTGCTGCCAGACAACCGCCAGTGGGACTCCGACTATTTCCATACCTTGATTAGCGACAAACACATTATTTCCAGCAGTGAAGCTAAAGTCATACGCGAAAAACTCACCCATGCGGGTGCGCTACCGCATCTGGACAACAACTACGACTGGGCGACACTCTGTATAGGCTATTGCTTTGCCAAAGGATGGGCGCAACAGCCGGAAAAATTGACCGCTGCCCCCGATACCAAAGGCATCGATATCCCGTCTTTCCAAACCTGCTTTCAAGACCATTCGCGGCTGTGGCTCGCCCTACTGAGCGAGACCCTGTTCCACATCAGGCAGGGTAAACCGGCGGGAAAAGATGATTTGTATAAACTGATTGCCGACCTGTGGCATACCGGCGCGCTTGGTTTGCATGCGTTTTGGGAACGTTGCAGACAATTCAAACCCGATGACGATTTGGCACAACGGCAGGCCTTTTTGAACGAATTGGCCGAATTGGCCGTTAAAAACAGCAGCGGACGGCACGGCACGGGGGAAAATTCTTTTTCAGACGGCCTTCATGCAGAAAATGTCGGGACACTCGATGCAGCCTGCACCAAACTCAAAACCGCACTGGACAAAACAGTCGGCAAAGGCGGTACGATACAGCCAGAATACGGCGGCGTGCGCTACGACTGTCTGCGTGTGCAGTTCGACCGCTATGTGGATTTGGAAAAATACCACAGCCAAATTTGCTCCGAATTGGGCATCGGCGATAACGAAATGCGCTGCGGGCGCATACGCGGTGAAGCCAACACTTGGCACATCAATATCCTGCGTCCGCAAGATACTTGGCGGCAATATGGACAAGATGAGTTTCAGACGGCCTTGCAGCAATACCGCGCATCGGCACGGCAATTCAGATTGCCAGTGTGTATCGGTTTGGACGAACGCGGCGAACCCGTGTTTCAAGATTTTGCCACCGCGCCGCATGTGATGGTAGGTGGGGAAACAGGGTCTGGGAAATCAGTACTAATTCGCTCAATGCTGGCTTCCCTGTTCGAACTCGCTCCTCAGAATGAAACGGAAATCGTCGTGTGTTATTGCAAAGTTTCTGCGGATTTCGCCGTCTTCAAAGACCGTCCGAATTTATGGCAGGGGCGCATAGTCAGCGATGCGGAAGAAGCTGCTGAAATATTGTCGTCTTTTGCTGACGAGATGGATAAACGATACCGCCTGATGGACGAATACGGTGCGAAGGATATTGCAGAAGTCCCACAGCACGCCCGTCCAAAATATGTTGTTATCGTGATTGACGAACTGGCCGACCTTATCGATGTCAGCAGTGAAGCGGAAGGGCATTTGGTACGGCTGGCACAAAAAGCACGCTCCGCAGGAATGTATCTGTTATTGGCAACGCAACGCCCCGATGCGAAAACACTCAGCGGCCGCCTACGTGACAACCTGCCAACCAAAATCGCGTTGAAAATAGGCAAACGCCAGTCTTCCGAGATTATCTTGGGTGAGCGCGGTGCCGAAAACCTGACGGACAAAGGCGATCATTTGGTCAAATGGAACAATGGAGTGGCGCAGTTTTTGCACGGGTATAATGTATAATTTGTTCAACCATCCTTTGCATAGTCTAACAGGCCGTCTGAAAACTTTGAACTGCACCCCAAAAGTTGGACATCCCCCCAACTCACAAGGTGCAGTTTTTTTATGACCAAATGAGACCTTTGCAAAATTCCCCAAAATCCCCTAAATTCCCACCAAGACATTTAGGGGATTTTCCATGAGCACCTTCTTCCGGCAAACCGCGCAAGCCATAATCGCCAAACCGGCGAAACCGTCGCCGGAGGCCTGCACCGCCTGCGGCTGGAACACGCGCTCGCCTTCATCGAATCCGGCAGCACCGTCCAAGCCGCCATGCACTTTTGCGGCTACCGCCACGCGGGACGGCTCAATGAAGCGTTCAGGCGGCATTACGGATTTTTGCCTTCGGATGCGAAGAAGTGCTGATGGGCCGGCGGCATAGATATTTTGATTTGAAACAACCATTAAAAAAGGTCGTCTGAAAAAGCAGTTTCAGACGACCTTTTTTCATTCGCGGCAGCAGTGCCGCTACCCGCCCTTACCCCAAAAATTCTTTGAGGAACAATAAGACGCACGCCATTTCGTCGGCGGATTCACGCTGCGTGCCGTTGCCGGTATGACCGCCGCCGTCGGGCGAGTAGAGCCACGATTGCGCGGAGGTTTCGCGCAGTTTGGCGTAGAACTTGAGCGCGTGGGCGGGATGGACGCGGTCGTCGCTCAGGCTGGTGGTAATGAGTGCGGGCGGATAATCGATGCCGTCTGAAAGATTGTGGTACGGAGACAATTCGCCCAGCCAGCGTTTGCAGACTTCGTATTTTTGCGGGTTGCCGTATTCGTCCGTCCAGCTTGAACCGGCGGACAGCAGCGGATAGCGGATCATGTCGGTCAGCGGCACTTCGCACACCAGTGCGCCTATGCTTTGCGGTTCGCGCACGAAGGCGGCGGCGGTAATCAGTCCGCCGTTGCTGCCGCCCTGCAAACCGATGTGTTTGGGCGAACTCATGCCGCGTTCGGACAAATCGCGCACGACGGCAAGCAAATCGTCGACGCTTTTGTGTTTGCTGATTCCCTGCGCCGCCTGATGCCAGCGCGGGCCGAACTCGCCGCCGCCGCGTATGTTCGCCAACACGAAGGCGTTGCCCTCTTCCAGCCAGTATTTGCCGATGCTGCCCAGATAGTGCGGCAGCTCGGGCACGCCGAAACCGCCATAGGCATAAACCAAGGTCGGCGTGTCGGGCGCAGCGTTTTTGCCGACGTGGAAATAAGGAATGCACTCGCCGTCGGCTGAAGTCGTCCAAAACTGCTGCACGTTGATGCCGTCTGAATTGAACTGCTGCGGCTGACGTCGCATGACGGTCAGTTCCATCACGTTTAAATCCAACGCGAACAGCGTCAGCGGCGTGGTGAAATCGCTGGCGGCAAGGTAAACCACATCGCCGCCCCATGGCTGGTCGGTCATTTCCAGCGCGCCCGAAGGCAGGCGCGGCAACTCGGCTTCCTGCCATTTGCCATCAGTAAAACGCCACGCTTTCAGACGGCCTTGTACGTTTTCCAGCAGACTCGCCACGACAAAACGCTTGGTCGTTTCCACGCTTTCCAATGCCTGCGTTTCATCAGGAGCAAACAAAAGCTGCGCCGCCCCGATTTCGCCGCGATTCAGTTTCACCGCTACCAGCGCGCCGCTCGGATAGCTTTGGTTCGCGCGGTGCCAGTCCTTGCGCAGCGTCAGCAAAAGATGCCCCGCCAGATAGCCGACCACATCGCAATCAGCAGGCAGGTTTAACGGTTTCGCCTCGCCTTCGGCCGACACCTGCAAATACGTCTTGGTGTAAAAACCGTCAGACGCTTCAATCAAATCAATCGGCGAACCCTGCGGATCGAGGTAACGCCACGCGTTCACCATCATCCCGTCTTCGGCAATTTGATACACAGGCAGGCTTTCCTCGAAACTCTTGCCGCGCTCCACCAGCCACACCTCGCGCGGATAGCCCGATTCGGTCAACTGGCGTTCGTCCCAAGCCGGACACACCCACACGCTGTTTTCATCGCGCCACGACACATGGTTTTTGCCTGCCGGAAAATGAAAACCGCCTTCTACCAACTCCCCTGCTTCCAAATCCACTTCCAGCGTGTACGCCGTATCGCCGCCCGATTTGCTCAGTGTTAACAACGCGCGGTCGGGCTTTTCCACCAAGTGCGACACGCCGCCCAGATATACATCGTCGCCGAGCAGCTCGTCGAAATCCGCCACCGAAAACAGGATTTTCCACTCGGGATAGCCGGAACGATAGGTCGCCGCCGTACACACGCGGTACACGCCCTTCGGATATTCTGCGTCCTGATGGAAATGGTACATCCGCGCGCGGTGTTCCTGACAAAACGGAATCTGCCGCGTGTCCTGCAACTGCGCCAAAATGCCGTCAGACAATTCGCGCGCTTTGTCGTTGTTTAAAAAACGCGCGCGCGTTTCGGCATTCGCTTCAGCAGCGAAGTTTTGCGTTTCGGCGGAATCGAGGTTTTCAAAATGGCGGTAGGGGTCGGGGTAGGATTTCATCGGGGTCCTTGAGGGTCGGGCAGGTCTTTATAATCGGGGAAATGCCGTCTGAAACGGGGTTCAGACGGCATTTCTGCGGCGGCTTTCCGTTGCGGTCAGCGGTGCAGGCGACGCACCAGAATATGCGAGTTCCGTCCGTTGCTGCGGTAGTCTTTGCGCCGCGTTTCGGGCAACTCGTCTTCCGATGCCGTCTGAAAGCCGCGTTCGGCAAACCATTCGCCGGTATTTGTGGAGAGGGCGAACAGCCTGCTTATGCCCATACTGCGTGCCTTATCGATAATGTGGGCAAGCAGGCGTTCGCCGTAGCCGCCGTCCTGTGCCTGCGGCGAGACGGCAAGGCAGGCGATTTCGCCGCAATCGGCTTCGGCAAAGGTTTTCAGGGCGGCGCAACCGTACAGGTTGCCGTCGTGTTCGAGGATGGAAAATTCGGAAATGTGGTTTTCGAGGTATTCGCGGCTGCGGTGCAGCAGGATGCCCTGTTCTTCCAGCGGGCGGATGAGGGCGGCAATGTGCGGGATGTCGCCGCTGTGCGCCTGCCGGATGGAGACGAAGGCTTCTTTGGCAATGGACGTGCCGATGCCGTTGCGGGTGAAGAGTTCTTGCAGCAGGCTGCCGTCGGCGGCCCCGTTGAGGATTTGGACGCGATGCACGCCGCCTTCGAGCGCGGCAACGGCGGACGAAATCAGCCGTCGCGTTTCGCCGTCGGCGTGTTCCGCCAGCGATTGCGCTTCCTGCGCCGAGAGGGTTTCGGCGAGCGTGCCGTCGGGGCGGGAAATGCCGTCTGAAAGGGTCAGGTAAACGAGTTTTTCGGCCTGAAGCGAGACGGCGACGGAGGCGGCGGTTTGAAGCATATCGAGATAGAAGGTCTTGCCGCCGTAGGAATGTCCGAGCGGCGGCAGCCAGACGATATTGCCCGCGTCGAGTTGGAAACGGATGGCGGCGGTGTCGGTTTTGCGGATAACGCCCGCGTATTCCATATCGGTTCCGTCAATCACACCTATCGGACGGGCGGTCAGGAAGTTGCCCGATACGAGCGGGACGGAAGGCGCGCGCGAGAACCCGGAAACGCTTGCTTTGTTTTTATTCTACGCCGTACTGCCGACGGTAGGCTCGGACGGGTTCGAGGAACTGTCCGAATTCGGGGTTGTTTTGCAACAGGATAAACAAATCGTTCAGGCTGGCGATGGGGGCGACGGGCAGGCCGTATTGTTTTTCCACTTCCTGAACCGCGCTCAATTCGCCGGTGCCTTTTTCCATGCGGTCGAGCGCGATGGCGACGCCGGCGGGGGTTGCGCCCTCCGCTTCAATCAGTTTGATTGATTCGCGTACGGATGTGCCGGCGGAAATCACATCGTCGATAATCAGCACGCGCCCTTTAAGCGGCGCACCAACCAACACGCCGCCTTCGCCGTGGTCTTTGGCTTCTTTGCGGTTGTAGGCAAACGGGACGTTTACGCCTTTTTCCGCCAGCATCATCGCAGTTGCCGCCGCCAAAATAATGCCTTTGTAGGCGGGGCCGAACAGCATATCGAATCGGATGCCGCTTTCAATGATGGATTGTGCGTAAAATTTTGCCAGTTGCAGCGTGGACAAGCCGTCGTTGAAGAGTCCGGCGTTGAAGAAATAGGGCGACCGCCGTCCGGCTTTGGTGGTGAATTCGCCGAATTTCAAAACATTTTGGGCGAGGGAGAATTTGAGGAAATCTTGGCGGAAATCGGTCATTTTGTGCTTTCTGTCAGATATTGGGACGCAGTTGCGATTCTACCGCCCCGTGCGGCGCGCTTCAACTGCCGCCGCCTTGCCGCAAGGCGCGTTTCAACTGTTTCAACACCTGCCAGTTTCGGGCTTTGAGTTCGGGTTGGCGCAACAGCCGGGCGGGATGGTCGATGATGAAGAAGGGACGGCTGCCGCACAAAGTTTCAATCATCGCCTGCCGTTCAGGCTGGACAAACGCCTGCCCGAGGAAAAGGACGGCGGGGGCGCGGCAGCCGTCGAGTTCCCTGATGATTTGACCCAGCGCATTCTCGATAGCCTGTTCAGACGGCATCGGGTTGCCGACGGCGGCGGTTTTCACCCAACAGGTTTTGTGGACATAGGCGGCATCCAGTCCTACGGCTTTGAGGATATTGTCGAGCAGGACACCCGCTTTGCCGTGGAACAGTTGCCCGTAAACCGCATCCTCGATCGGCGGGCAAAGGTTGACGACGGCAAGCTTGGTGATGCCCGAAGCGGCGGGAACGGGGGCGATGCCGTCTGAAACGCCGGGCAGAGGCGTTTCGGTTTCAGGCACGGGTTTGCGCGTATGTACGGCGGTTGTTTCCAACACTTTCATGGTTTTGAGCCGTGCCTGACCGGTATGCTGTTCGGACGGACGCTGCGGAATGCTGAGGACGGTTTGCTTTTGCGGGCGGATTTGTGTCGGGCTTTCCGGCAATGTTGCGGACGGCAGGACGACGACTCCCCGCTTCAACCACATCGGGCCCAAACCCAAGGCTTCGTGCAGGTGGAGGTAGCGCGCGCTTAACATATTTTCTCCATTAAGACGGCATCTTCGGTTTTACCGTCGGCTGTACGGTAATAGTTTTTCCGCCTGCCCGCATCGGTAAAGCCGTGTGCCGCGTACAGTGCCTGTGCGGCGGTGTTGCCCGCGCGGACTTCGAGCAGCAGGCGTTGCGTGCCTTCAGGCAGGTTGGCGAACCAGTATTCGAGCAGGGCGGACGCGACACCCCGGCGGCGGTATTCCAAAGCGGTGGCAATCAGGTGCAGTTCGGATTCGTCGGGCAGGTTCTGCCAAACGATAAAGGCGGCAATCCTGCCGTCTTTTTCCGCAAGGAAAATCTGTTCGGACGGCGAAACCAATGCGGACTCAAATTGGCGTTGCGTCCACGCGGACGGGTTGCAGACGGCATCGAGTGCGGCGAGTGCCGCGCAATCGGCATAAACGGCACGGCGGATGTTCACGGACGCGCCCTCCGTTCCGCCTGTTCTTTGGCAGTCAGGGCGATTTTGTCGCGGACGTAGAGCAGCTCGGCGTGTGCCGCAGCGACGGCGGGAAAACCGCCTTCCGCTGCCAGATTGAGGAAGTCGGCGGCGGTCGGCATATCGGGTTTGCCTGCGAAGGGCGGACGGTTTTCCAGCGCGAACGCATTGCCGATGCCGTCTGAAAAGACGTGTCCCTCGGGGATGGCAATGTCTGCCGCCCTACCGACTTGATAATCGCTCAAACGGCGGCGGTTCAGCGTGTCGAACCACGCATAAAACACTTCGCCCATACGCGCGTCCGCAGCGGCGAGTATGCAGCTTTGCGGCGGCGGCATCGAGGCGGCGGCATCGAGCGTGGGGATGCCGATTAAAGACGTATTGAACGGCGTTGCCAAACCCTGCGCCACGCCGATGCCGATACGCAGTCCCGTAAACGCGCCGGGACCTTTCGCATAAACAATCGCCCCCAAATCGGCGGCGGTAATGCCCGCATTTCGGAATAGAGTGCGGATTTCCGGCAGAATCAGTTCGGATTGGCGGCTGCCGGCCTCTTGATGGAACAGGTGGGTTTCGCCGTCGGCGCGCAGCGCGAGCGACAAATAGGAAGTTCCGGTATCGACGGCGAGGACGGGGCGGTTGAAATCGGCTTGCATGGTGTGGTTCTCGTTGGTTCAGACGGCATTATATAGTGAAATCGGCTTGCCTGCCGTGCCGTCGTGTCCTAGGGCGGTATGGCGCAAAAATGCCGTCCGAACGGTGAATTATCGTGTTCGGACGGCATTTTTCAAATGCTACTGTTTGCCGGCGATGCTGATTTCGTGAACCTTTTCTCCTATCTTCACGGTTGCCGAGCCGGCGATTTCTTGAGCGCGGTCGCCGAAAAGGGCGAGGTGGTAAGTGCCTTTTTCTTCGCTGCCGTAGCGCGTGTCGCCCAAAATGACGGCGTGTGATTTTTCATCTGCTTTGAGTTCGGCGGCGGCAAGCTCGACATTTTGCTCGGGTGTTTTCAGGTGTTCGATTTTGCCGTGTCCCTGTTTGGCGGCAAAATCTATGGTATAGGTCAGTTTTCCGCCGGCATCGTCGGAGCTGAATGCTTTGCCGTGATACTCGGATTTGCCGACGGGCAGTTGGTTGAAGGCGGTATGTTCTCCGCCCAAACCGCTGACAAGGAAGGAGCGTTGGTTTATCAGGCTGTCGGTTTTGTCGGGATTGTTGACTTTTTCAGTCTGTAGGGCAACGACGGCGGAGTGGTCCTGTTTGTATATTTGGAATTCGCCGCTTGCCAGTGTGATGGTTTGTCCGTCCACTTCGATTTTTTGCACGAAGTCGAAGCGGCTGATTTTGTCGTTCTTCAGTTTGCCCGTGTTGAGGCTGTTGTCTTTGTCGCCGGCTTTGAAAGTTTTTTCCGCACCTTGTGCCGACAGGGTCAGTGTTCCGTTTTGGGGAATGGAGTCTTCCAATGTCAGGGATTTCAAACCTTTGTCTTTATGGTCGAGCGGCGCAGTTAGTGCATCGGCAAGCCCCGTGCCGATGTCGGCGGCGACACCGCCGCCTCCGCTTCCGCCGCCTCCGCTGCTGCAGGCGGTCAGAATCAGGGCAGTGGTCAGAGAAAGGCAGCAGAAGGCAGTTCGGTTCACAGGTTTACTCCTAGTCATACACAGAATAGATAATATATAAACGTTTTGGTTGCGGTATCTTTTTTTGCATACTGCATCAATGAGGCAGGTCAAAGAAGCAAAAATCAAATGCCGTCCGAACGGCGGTTCAGACGGCATTTTGTTTACCGGCAACCTGTTATTTGACGATTTGGTTCAATTCGCCCTTGGCATAACGGTTTGCCATTTTTTCCAACGAAACAGGTTTGATTTTGCCTGCCTGACCTTCGCAACCGAACGCGAGGTAGCGGTCGAGGCAGATTTGCTTCATCGCCTCAATGGTTTTGCTCAGGTATTTGCGCGGATCGAAGTCGGACGGGTTTTCGGCAAGGTAGCGGCGTACCGCGCCGGTGGAAGCAAGGCGCAGGTCGGTATCGATGTTGACTTTACGAACGCCGTGTTTGATGCCTTCGACGATTTCTTCAACCGGCACGCCGTAGGTTTCTCCGATATTGCCGCCGTATTCATTGATGACTTTCAGCCATTCTTGCGGAACGGAGCTGGAGCCGTGCATCACGATGTGTGTATTGGGCAGGGCTTGGTGGATTTCTTTGATGCGGTCGATACGCAATACGTCGCCTGTGGGCGGACGGGTGAATTTGTATGCGCCGTGGCTGGTGCCGACGGCAATCGCCAATGCGTCAACGCCGGTATCTTTAACGAAACGCACGGCATCTTCGACGCCGGTGAGCATTTGGTCGTGGGAAAGTTTTCCTGCCGCACCCACGCCGTCTTCTTCGCCGGCTTCGCCGGTTTCTAGGTTGCCCAATACGCCGATTTCGCCTTCAACGGACACGCCGCAAGCGTGGGAGAAGTTAACCACGGTACGGGTGGCGTTGACGTTGTATTCATAAGAAGAAGGGGTTTTGCCGTCTTCGAGCAGCGAGCCGTCCATCATCACGGAGGAGAAGCCCAGTTGGATGGAGCGTTGGCACACGTCGGGCGATGCGCCGTGGTCTTGGTGCATGACGACGGGGATGTGCGGAAATTCTTCGACTGCCGCCAGAATCAGGTGGCGCAAAAACGGCGCGCCCGCGTATTTGCGCGCACCTGCGCTCGCCTGTACGATGACGGGCGCGTTGACTTGGTCGGCGGCTTCCATAATGGCGCGCATTTGTTCGAGGTTGTTGACGTTGAATGCGGGCAGGCCGTAGCTGTTTTCGGCGGCGTGGTCGAGCAGTTGGCGCATGGATACGAGTGCCATTTTTGTCTCCTTGGGCAGTGGGGGTAAATAAGTTGGATTATAATGTTTTTTGCGGCAAAAAACTACAAACCGCTACATTGATTTTATGTTAACGATAACGGCGGGCGGACGGGTCGGATTTTGGGCGGTTCGGGGTTTTGGTGTGTCGTTTATGATAATGTTTTCACTGGTTTTTTGATATTTGTGTGGGACGGTTATGGTTTTGGACGGGTTTGCGGCGCATTTTGACGCTTATTTGGAAAACATCGTGCGCGAGGGCAAGTCGGAGCACACGGTTGCGGCATACCGGCGCGATTTGGAAGAACTGTTTGCGCTGTTGGCACAAATGCCGTCTGAAGATGAAGGCGGCGTGCCGCAGGACTTGTCGCGGCGCGATTTTACGGCGGCGTTGCGGCGGCTGTCGCAGCGCGGTTTGAATGCGCGGACGCTGGCGCGCAAGCTGTCGTCTTGGCGGCAGTATTGCGCCTGGCTGGTCAAACGCGGTCTGCTGCATACCGACCCGACCACCGACATCAAACCGCCGAAGCAGCCCGAGCGCGTACCCAAAGCCCTGTCGCAGGAATGGCTGAACCGGATGCTGGATTTGCCCGTGGACGGCGGCGACCCGCTGGCGGTGCGCGACCACGCGCTGTTCGAGCTGATGTACGGCAGCGGTTTGCGCGTGAGCGAGATACACGGCTTGAATGCAGATGATGTATATTTGGACGAGGCGTGGGTACACGTTACCGGCAAAGGGCGCAAGCAGCGGCAGGTGCCGCTGACCGGCAAAAGCGTGGAAGCCCTGAAAAACTATCTGCCGCTGCGTCAGACGGCATCGGACGGCAAAGCCTTGTTTACCGGTAGGAACGGCACGCGCCTGAGCCAACGCCAAATCCAAAAACGTTTGGCGCAATGGGCGGCGCAAAACGGCGACGGCAGGCACGTTTCGCCGCATATGATGCGCCACAGCTACGCCGGACACCTATTGCAGGCTTCGCGCGACATCAGGGCGGTGCAGGAGCTGCTCGGGCACAGCAGCCTTTCGACCACGCAGATTTACACCAAACTCGATTTCGACCACATCGCCCGCCTGTATGACGAAGCCCATCCGCGCGCCAAGCGGCAGGACGAATGACATACGGCAAAATCAGCCGTCAGCCGCACGCTCTTGATATATAATTGACCGTTGCACTCGGACGACACATAAAAAAGACACACCATGAACCCAAGCCCCCTACTCGACCTGATTGACAGCCCGCAAGACTTGCGCCGTCTGGACAAAAAACAGCTGCCGCACCTTGCCGGCGAGCTGCGCGCCTTTCTGCTGGAATCTGTCGGGCAGACCGGCGGGCATTTCGCCAGCAATCTGGGCGCGGTCGAACTGACGGTTGCGCTGCACTACGTTTACAACACGCCCGAAGACAAGCTGGTGTGGGATGTCGGACACCAAAGCTATCCGCACAAAATCCTTACCGGACGCAAAAACCAGATGCACACGATGCGCCAATACGGCGGTTTGGCGGGTTTTCCGAAACGTTGTGAGTCCGAATACGACGCGTTCGGCGTGGGGCATTCCTCTACCTCCATCGGCGCGGCTTTAGGTATGGCGGCGGCGGACAAACAGTTGGGCAGCGACCGCCGCAGCGTCGCCATCATCGGCGACGGCGCGATGACGGCGGGGCAGGCGTTTGAAGCCTTAAATTGCGCGGGCGATATGGATGTGGATCTGCTGGTCGTCCTCAACGACAACGAAATGTCGATTTCCCCCAACGTCGGCGCACTGCCGAAATACCTTGCCAGCAACGTCGTGCGCGATATGCACGGACTGTTGAGTACCGTCAAAGCGCAAACGGGCAAGGTATTAGACAAAATACCCGGAGCGATGGAGCTCGCCCAAAAAGTCGAACACAAAATCAAAACCCTTGCCGAAGAAGCCGAACACGCCAAACAATCGCTGTCTTTGTTTGAAAACTTCGGCTTCCGCTACACAGGCCCGGTGGACGGACACAATGTCGAAAATCTGGTCGATGTATTGGAAGACTTGCGCGGACGCAAAGGGCCGCAACTGCTGCACGTCATCACCAAAAAAGGCAACGGCTACAAACTCGCCGAAAACGACCCCGTCAAATACCACGCCGTCGCCAAGCTGCCCAAAGACGTTTCAGATGGCCCCAAAACCGCAATGCCGTCTGAAAAAGAACCCAAACCCGCCGCCAAACCTACCTATACGCAAGTGTTCGGCAAATGGCTGTGCGACCAGGCGGCGGCAGATTCCCGACTGGTTGCGATTACCCCCGCCATGCGCGAGGGCAGCGGACTGGTGGAGTTTGAACAACGATTCCCCGACCGCTATTTCGACGTCGGCATTGCCGAGCAGCACGCCGTTACCTTTGCCGGCGGTTTGGCTTGCGAAGGGATGAAGCCCGTCGTGGCGATTTATTCCACCTTTTTACAACGCGCCTACGACCAACTGGTGCACGACATCGCCCTGCAAAACCTGCCCGTTTTGTTTGCCGTCGACCGCGCGGGCATCGTCGGCGCGGACGGCCCGACCCATGCCGGTCTGTACGATTTGAGCTTTTTGCGCTGCATTCCGAATATGATTGTCGCCGCGCCGAGCGATGAAAACGAATGCCGCCTGCTGCTTTCGACCTGCTATCAGGCGGATGCGCCCGCCGCCGTCCGCTATCCGCGCGGCACGGGTACGGGCGCGCCGGTTTCAGACGGCATGGAAACCGTGGAAATCGGCAAGGGCATTATCCGCCGCGAAGGTGGGAAAACCGCTTTCATTGCCTTTGGCAGTATGGTCGCCCCCGCATTGGCGGTTGCCGAAAAACTGAACGCCACCGTTGCCGATATGCGCTTCGTCAAACCGATAGACGAAGAGTTGATTGTCTGCCTCGCCCGAAGCCACGACCGTATCGTTACCCTTGAAGAAAACGCCGAACAAGGCGGCGCAGGCAGCGCGGTGCTGGAAGTGTTGGCGAAACACGGCATCTGCAAACCCGTTTTGCTTTTGGGCGTTGCCGATACCGTAACTGGACACGGCGATCCGAAAAAACTTTTGGACGATTTGGGTTTGAGTGCCGAAGCGGTGGAACGCCGGGTGAATGGTTGGTCGGCACGTCAGGTCTGAACGGATACGGAAATGCCGTCTGAAACCCGATTCGGGCTTCAGACGGCATTGTTGCGGTTGCGGCGGGCGGGTTCACCAGATTCCGTCAAAGGTTTTCGTGCCGCGCCAAAATTTCCACCTGTCGGCGGGTTTGAAGGTCAGCGTACCGCCGTGTTGTCCGTCCGTGGCGATGTCCAGCCGTTTGATTTTGCCGATGCGGACGGCTTCGTAAAGCGGTGCGAACCAGCGTTCTTCCCACTGCTGCAATATTGCCGCATACCGTTCCCTGTCCCCTGTCAGGGCGGTCAGGCGCAAATCGTCCATAAACAGGATATGGTGCGTGTCGGGCAGGTATGCCGCCGTTTCTTCATAGGCGCGGAAGTTGTCGGGCAATGCGCGGCGGTCGGGGTGGAAACGGCTCCAAACCGTATCGGCGAAAAGCGTGCCGCCTTGACTGCTTCCGTGCAGACTGTCCCAAAGCCATAAGCCGTTCAACTCGGGCAGCCCGCGTTTCTTGCGGTTATGGTTGACGGGGTGCGCCGCCAGCCACATTTGGATTTCGGTTTGGACGCGCAGCCATTCCAACGCGTCTTCCCCGTCCGGTTGATCGTCCGCACCCAACAGTCCGCCCAAGTCCAAAACGGGCTTTGCGCCCCAGCGGTACGCGCGGGGAAGGGAAACCAGCCATAATTCGGGCAGGACGGGAACGAAACGCCACGGAATATCGCCGTAAAACGCCGACAGATCGCGGCAGAGCCGTTCCGCTTCATCCGTACCGACATCCAAATATTCCGCCGTCAGCACATTTGCCTGATGCATCCCCATCTTTTGCCAGACGGGCGTGGCGAGCGCGACGGTTTCAGACGGCATATTCAGGCTTTGCGCCGCGCGTTCCGCCAGTCTGCCGCACCACAAATAACGCGCGTAAAATGCCGAAGCCGTGCAGCTTTGGCGGTGCAGCGAGCCGTATTGCAGGATTTTGTTGAAGGCGGGCAGGCATAGAGGTATTCGGATTTCGTCTTCATCCAAATTGAGCGAGGGGAGGGCGAGGGTGAGTTTCATCGTTTGATGTCTGACAAATGCGGATCGGGCGGATATTATAGAGGATTCGGCGCAAACGCCGTCAAAAAGGAACAATATGGCTGTCTTCCCACTTTCGGCAAAACATCGGAAATACGCGCTGCGTGCGCTTGCCGTTTCGATTATTTTGGTGTCGGCGGCATACATTGCTTTGACAGAGAGGACGGAGCGCGTCAGACCGCAGCGCGTGGAACAAAATCTGCCGCCGCTGTCTTGGGGCGGCAGCGGCGTTCAGACGGCATATTGGGTGCAGGAGGCGGTGCAGCCGGGCGACTCGCTGGCGGACGTGCTGGCGCGTTCGGGTATGGCGCGGGACGAGATTGCCCGAATCACGGAAAAATATGGCGGCGAAGCCGATTTGCGGCATTTGCGTGCCGACCAGTCGGTTCATGTTTTGGTCGGCAGCGACGGCAGTGCGCGCGAAGTGCAGTTTTTTACCGACGAAGACGGCGAGCGCAATCTGGTCGCTTTGGAAAAGAAAGGCGGCGAATGGCGGCGGACGGCTTCTGAGGCGGATATGAAGGTTTTGCCGACGCTGCGTTCGGTCGTGGTCAAAACGTCGGCGCGCGGTTCGCTGGCGCGGGCGGAAGTGCCCGTCGAAATCCGCGAATCCTTAAGCGGGATTTTCGCCGGCCGCTTCAGCCTTGACGGTTTGAAGGAAGGCGATGCCGTGCGCCTGCTTTACGACAGCCTGTATTTCCACGGGCAGCAGGTGGCGGCGGGCGATATTCTGGCGGCGGAAGTCGTCAAGGGCGGCACAAGGCATCAGGCGTTCTATTACCGTTCGGACAAGGAAGGCGGAGGGGGCGGCAATTATTACGATGAAGACGGCAGGGTGTTGCAGGAAAAAGGCGGCTTCAACATCGAGCCGCTGGTCTATACGCGCATTTCTTCGCCGTTCGGCTACCGTATGCACCCCATCCTGCACACTTGGCGGCTGCACACGGGCATCGATTATGCCGCACCGCAGGGAACGCCGGTCAGGGCTTCCGCCGACGGCGTGATTACCTTTAAAGGCAGGAAGGGCGGATACGGCAACGCGGTGATGATACGCCACGCCAACGGTGTGGAAACGCTGTATGCGCACTTGAGCGCGTTTTCTCAGGCAGAAGGCAATGTGCGCGGCGGCGAGGTCATCGGTTTTGTCGGTTCGACCGGGCGTTCGACGGGGCCGCACCTGCATTACGAGGCGCGCATCAACGGGCAGCCCGTCAATCCTGTTTCGGTCGCATTGCCGACACCCGAATTGACGCAGGCGGACAAGGCGGCGTTTGCCGCGCAGAAACAGAAGGCGGACGCGCTGCTTGCGCGCTTGCGCGGCATACCGGTTACCGTGTCGCAATCGGATTGAAGTTTGAACCGACGACGAAAACAATGCCGTCTGAAAATCTGCAAACAGGTTTTCAGACGGCATTTATAGTGGATTAACAAAAACCAGTACGGCGTTGCCTCGCCTTAGCTCAAAGAGAACGATTCTCTAAGGTGCTGAAGCACCAAGTGAATCGGTTCCGTACTATTTGTACTGTCTGCGGCTTCGTTGCCTTGTCCTGATTTTTGTTAATCCGCTATACAGTCGATTAAAATAAAACTAAGTCAAGGAAGCACTGCCGTCATTCCCGCGAAAGCGGGAATCTAGAAATACAACGCGGCAGGAGTTTATCGGAAATGACGGAAACCCAACGCGCCGGATTCCCGCTTTCGCGGGAATGACGAAGTGGGTAGGAATCCGGATTTATCCGTTCCGGCAGTGTTTGCAAATAAAAGAAAACCCAACCGTCCCGATTCCCGGCAGGGCTGTTTACGGATTTTGCAGCGAGGGCGCGGGGCGGTCTTGCGCCTGTTTGGTTTGCAGGGTCGTCAGTTTTTTCGTCAGCAGATTCAGAATCACGCCGTAGGCGGGCAGGAAAAACAGACCGCAGACGGTGAGTTTGAACAGGTAATCGACAAAAGCGATGCCCTGCCAGTTTGCCGCCATAAATCCATCGCTGCTGGCGTAAAAGGCAACGGCGAAAAATACCAGCGTATCCAAGGCGTTGCCGATGACGGTTGATGCGGTCGGGGCAATCCACCACGCTTTCAGACGGCGTAATTTGTTGAATACAAAAATATCAAGGATTTGTCCGAGCGCGTAGGCGGCAAAACTGGCTAAGGCGATGCGTCCGACAAAGGTGTTGAATTCGGATAGTGCGCCGAAGCCTGTCCAACTGCCGTTGTGGAACAAAACGGAAAAGACGTAGGAAAGCAAAAGGGCGGGGAACATCACCCAAAAGATAATCCGCCGTGCCAAGTGCGAACCGAAAATGCGGACGGTCAGGTCGGTGGCGAGGAAGATGAAGGGAAAGGAAAATGCGCCCCAAGTGGTGTGGATGCCGAAAATTTGGAAGGGGAACTGCACCAGATAGTTGCTGGCGGCGATGATGAGGATATGAAAAAGCACCAGCCGGAAGAGTGCCTTCTGTTGCTGTGCGGCGGTAAATGCGTACATAAAAACCTTTCGGAAAGGCGTTCAGACGGCATACCGTATCGAAGGAATGCCGTCTGAAATATGGGAAGGATGGTTTATTGTGCGTCGTGCTCAAACAGGCGTTTACGCGCCAATGTTTCGAACTCGGTGCCTGCTTTGCCGTAATTGGCGAAAGGATGAATGGCGATGCCGCCGCGCGGTGTGAACTCGCCGAATACTTCGATGTATTTCGGATCCATCAGGGCAATGAGGTCTTTCATGATGATGTTGACGCAGTCTTCATGAAAATCGCCGTGGTTGCGGAAGCTGAAGAGGTAGAGTTTCAGGGATTTGCTTTCCACCATTTTGATGTGCGGAATGTAGCGGATGTAGATAGTGGCGAAGTCGGGCTGCCCGGTCATGGGGCAGAGGCTGGTGAACTCGGGGCAGACGAATTTGACGAAATAGTCGTTGTCGGGATGTTTGTTGTCGAATGCTTCGAGAATTTCAGGCGCGTAGCCAGTCGGATATTGGGTTTTTTGATTGCCCAAAAGCGAGATGCCTTGCAGCTCTTCGTTGTTGCGGGACATAGGGTTTCCTTAGTTTTTTAGTGTGGGAGGTTTTCGAACCACGGGGCGGCGATTGTAATATAAGCGGCGGTATCTGTGTAGTTTTCTTCAGACGGCATGGTTTGGACGGCGGCATTTTCCGTGTCATATATAGTGGATTAACAAAAACCAGTACGGCGTTGCCTCGCCTTAGCTCAAAG
>NZ_JAGTUI010000020.1:0-36607 GCF_018224585.1 Neisseria sp. Marseille-Q1983 | reverse complement strand
GTACTGTCTGCGGCTTCGTCGCCTTGTCCTGATTTTTGTTAATCCACTATAAAATCTACCGATTACACAAACACATATCATCTTTACACAATCATGCTTCCATCAACAGCAAAACATGATATGATTGCCAACAATAACATCTCACAATAAATTTTCTAATTTTTATTGAAAAAATCAATAAATAAGAATTCTCCCAACCGACAAATAAAATAAAGAAAGGGTTAATATGCAACATCGAAGAAGACTAGCAATTTACCAAGCATCCAAACGTGCTTCCTTTACCGGCAGGTCATCAGCCCCGCAAAAACGTAAAGAACGTTAATTTGAAAAAAATGCCGTCTGAAGTCCTGCTTCAGACGGCATTTTTTTACCGTTCGAGAAACTGTTTCAACCTGTCCTCATCCAAAAACCAGTGACAGATTTCCTCATCTCCCGCCAACAAAACGGGAACCAGCTCATTGTATTTTTCTTCCAAAACAGGATTTTCATCCACATCGACCACTTCCAGCCCGAACCCGTATTCATTTTGAAAAGGTTTGAGTGCATCGCGCATTTTGTGGCACAAGCTGCAATATTCACGAAACATCAAGGTCAATTTCATCCGCGTTTCCTTATCTGTCAATTTGCACACGCCAAAGCCTTAGACGCAGCAGAATCATGGTCTATTTGGGAAAAAACAATGTTTTCAAGGAAGATGATACTCAAGTCCTGCCAAAAACAGCAAAAATGCCGTCTGAACAGTTCAGACGGCATTTCCAAAACCGTTTTACGCTTGAACGTTGATACCCGCCGTAACCGTCGGTTGCGCATTGTGCGCCGTCAGAAACGAAGCGGCAAGCTCCCCGCAGCAGCCGCAGCAGCTCGCTACGCCCAATTGCGACTGCAAATCGCCCATTGTGGTCGCGCCGGCGGCGATGGTTTCCTTGATTTGATGGTCGGTAACGGCATTGCAGATGCAGACAAACATTTTGTGCTCCGTGTGTTCTCAAACTATCGTACCGATAGCGGCTTTTATTATCGTATGCAAATATAAATAAAAACGGTTCGCATTGCAAGGTCGG
This sequence comes from Neisseria sp. Marseille-Q1983, assembly GCF_018224585.1. Classification (NCBI taxonomy): domain Bacteria; kingdom Pseudomonadati; phylum Pseudomonadota; class Betaproteobacteria; order Neisseriales; family Neisseriaceae; genus Neisseria; species Neisseria sp. Marseille-Q1983. Next base: position 35,546 of record NZ_JAGTUI010000020.1, on the reverse strand, counting down.
CATACACGGTTTATCTTGGTAATTTTTTATCAAGTTTGTATTTTCGATTGATTTCTTATTAAACCGAAGCAGAAGCCTCAGTTTCGGGAATGGTGTTCCTTCACTACACCCTGCAACCATACATTGGCAACATGGGTATAAATCTGCGTCGTATTCAAATCGGCATGTCCCAACATATCCTGAACTACGCGCAAATCCAATCCGTGCTGCACCAAGTGTGTGGCAAAGGCGTGGCGCAGGCTGTGCGGGCTGATGTGCCCGATGCCTGCCCTACCTGCATATTCTTTGACAATCATCCATGCCAACTGACGGGAAATACCTGTTTTTTTCTGACTGACAAACAATGCGTCGCAACTCCTGCCTTTCAGCAGAAGCGGGCGTGCCTCCGTATAATAGCGTTCCACCCAATACGCCGACTCCTGCCCCATCGGGATCATCCTCTGCTTGTCGCCCTTGCCCAGCGCGGTAACACAGCCCCTGTCCAAATCCACACTGCCGAAGTTCAGCCCGACCGCCTCGCTGACGCGCAAGCCGGTCGCATACATCAATTCGAGCAGAGCCTTATCCCGCAAACCGTGCGGCGTGTCGGTATCAGGAGCGGCAAGCAGTCGGGAAATCTGCTGTTCTGTAATCAGTGTCGGGATGTTTCTGTTGATTTTTGGCGGTTTCAGCAGGCAGGTGGGATTGTCCGCCCTCATCCCTTCCCACTCCATCCACGCATACAGACGTTTGCACGCCGACAGTGCGCGTACCTGCGAGCTGCGTTCCTCACCGTCAACATAAACCGCCGCCGCCAAATCCGCTTCGTCCGCATCCTTCAGCGTTCTGCCCGATTGGGACAGGCGGCGGGCGATTTTTTCCAAATCGCGCCGGTAACCGTTTAAAGTATTCTGACTGAGCCGCCTGTCCAACCACAGCGTTTCAAGCAGCCTGTCGATCAAACCTTCTTCCATACCGTTCCAAACAAATGCCGTCTGAATCTTCTTCAGACGGCATGGTTCACATTATCGGGAAAGCGTTTCCAACACTTCCTGTGCATGACCCGCCACTTTGACTTTCCGCCATTCATGGGCGATTTCTCCATCCTTATTCAAGACGAACGTACTGCGCTCGATACCTAACGACTCTTTCCCGTACAGTTTCTTCAATTTGATGACATCAAACAGGCGGCACACTGTTTCATCCTTGTCGCTCAACAGCTCGAACCGGAAACCCTGCTTGGCACAAAAATTCTGATGCGCCTTTACGCCGTCGCGGGAAATACCAACCACGGTATAACCCAATGCCTCAAACTGTTCCAAACGCGCATTAAAATCCAAGCCTTCCGTCGTACAGCCCGGCGTACTGTCTTTCGGATAAAAATACACGACCAAAGGCAGATGTTCTGCCGAATGAAAATCCGCACCGCTGCTCGAAGGCAGGGTAAATTCATATTTCACATCCATAGTCCTACTCCCGATATTCCCATTATTCAAAACGGCACGCAGACGCACCGCCGCAATTTCCAAACCAACCCCGATTCTACCGCCCCAAAGGACAAGGATTCAACTGCCGGAAACATCCAAACCGACACACGACGGCATGAAAAATATCCATGTCAAACCACAAAATATAGTGGATTAAATTTAAATCAGGACAAGGCGACGAAGCCGCAGACAATACAGAGCCAGTGCGTGTTGCAGGGGGCTGTTGTTGGATGGGACGGTGCTGTTCATTTATTCGCGCTCGAGCGTGGACGTGATTCGGATGTATTCGCCGTCGCCGCATTCGATGTCGGCGGCGGGGCTGTGCAGTGTGATTTTTTTCACGCCGGGTGTGTCTAACGCGCCGATGATTTTAGACAGGGCGACGGATGCGCCGATGCGGGCGTTTTGCCGCCATAGGTTGTCCAAGGCTTCGCGGACGGCTTGCCGTTCGGCTTGGATATCGGCGGCGGGGTGGTATTCGGCGGAATACTCTACCGCCGCGTCTTTCGGCAGGGCGGCGGTTACTTGCACGTTGTCGCAAAGGGGGCGGCGTGTTTCGGCAGACAGGTATTCGCGCGCGGCGGTCAAAATGGTTTCGTCGGGCGTGCCGCTTTGGGTTTTGATGTATACCTCTACCGTGCCGGCGGCGCGGCGGACGGCGCGGGCGTGTGTGATTTGGGGGTGTGCGTCGATTAGTACGGCAAGGCGAGGCAACGCTGTACTGGTTTAAATTTAATCCACTATATGTTCCGATTTAAAAACAGAATGTTATAAAACCCAACCCCCAAAACACAACAAGACCGCCCGCCTACGGGCAGTCTCCTGTCAGACGACATACTTTACAGATGGCTGTTTTTTCAACAAAATAACGCCAATACTCAAAAATATGGGATCAAAAATGTCCATCCGCACCCTGAAACGCCTGCCCCCATCGCTGCTGCTCGGTCTCTGCCTTTCCCTGCCGTCAGCCCACCTTTTTGCCGACACCGACATTTTAGGGCAATTTTTAGAACAGAACATGCTTACCTCCTCCGATCCGATAGAAATATTCGCCGAAAGCACGATACACCCCACCAACACCCAAGCCATCACAAGCGGGCTGATTCTGTCCTCCCAATCCGCACTGGTCGTCAACAACCAAACAGGGCAAATACTGTATCAGAAAAACGCCGACAGGATTATGCCCATCGCCTCCATCTCCAAATTGATGAGCGCGATGGTCGTTTTAGATGCCGATTTAAATATGGATGAAACCATTACCATCACACCCGACGAAATCGACCGCCTCAAAGGAACAGGCAGCCGCCTTGCCATCGGCACGTCCCTGACCCGCAGGGAGCTGCTTCATTTAAGCCTGATGAGCAGCGAAAACCGCGCCACCCACGCCTTAGGCAGAACCTACCCCGGCGGAATGGGCGCCTTTGTCGCCGCGATGAACCAAAAAGCCCAAAGCCTCGGTATGTACGGCAGCCGCTTTTACGAACCGACCGGCCTCAATTTCCATAATGTTTCCACCGCCAAAGATCTCAATCTTATGGTTAACGCCGCCGTCCGATACCCCCTGATACGCGCCAACTCGACTTCCAATTATGCTTCGGTGCAGACTAAAAACGGGCAGCAAAACTATAAAAATTCCAACACCCTGATCAGGGAAGGCAGATGGCGCATCGAACTTCAGAAAACCGGCTACATCCGCGAGGCAGGCAGGTCTATGGTCGTCAGGGCCAATATTCAAAACCAACCGGTTACCATCGTATTGTTAAACTCGCCCACATCCGCCACACGGGTCAACGACGCACGCAAAATCGAATCGTGGATGTTGCAGCAGCATTCTTGACGCGCCCGGGCAGGCGGTGTGCAAATCAGTTTCAAACACAAAAAAATTGGTAATTTTTCTTATTAAAGGCTACAATCCCACACGTACAGGGCATTTGCCCGATTTCACAATCATAATAGCGGAGCTAAAAGATATGACAGCTAAAGGACAAATGTTGCAAGATCCCTTCCTGAACGCATTGCGTAAAGAGCACGTTCCGGTTTCGATTTACTTGGTTAACGGCATCAAACTGCAAGGTCAGGTCGAGTCTTTCGACCAATACGTCGTCCTCTTGAGAAACACTTCCGTAACCCAAATGGTTTACAAACACGCCATTTCCACCATCGTGCCGGCTCGCTCCGTCAGCCTCCAGCACGAAAACAAACCCCAAGCCGCCCCCGCACCGGGACTCGTCCAAGTGGAGACCGTCCGACAAGCTGCCGAATAATCCGCACGATTTCATATATTTTAATACCTTATCGGAAACGGTAAGGTATTTTTATTTTCAAGCGGCATTTCAAAATGTTATTGAAAAACATCATCCCATTCGCCCATTGCCTTTTACGGCAGGTGCTTCCCGAAGGCGGCAATGCTTTGGACGGCACAGCCGGCAACGGACACGACACCCTTTTCCTCGCACAAACCGCAGGCAACAGGGGGAAAGTGTGGGCATTCGATATCCAGCCCCAAGCCCTGAACAACACCCGATGCCGTCTGCAGGAAGCAGGTTACAGCAATGTACGGCTCATCTTGGACGGACATGAAAACCTGAAGCAATATATTCCGGAGCCGCTGGATGCAGCCGTTTTCAATTTCGGCTGGCTGCCCGGCGGGGACAAAAGCCTTACCACCCGCACGGAAACCAGCATTGCTGCCCTTTCTGCCGCCCTGTCCCTACTGAAAGAAAACGGTATGCTTATTGCCGTCCTCTATCCGGGACATGAAAACGGAAAGCAGGAAGCAGAAGCCGTCGAACAATGGGCAAAAAACCTGCCTCAAGAACAGTTTGTCGTTTTGCGTTACGGGTTTACCAACCGGAAAAACAACCCGCCCTATCTGTTGGCATTTGAAAAGTTACGTCAAAAATAAATGTTTGCGGTAAAATAGACCGATTCCAACCCTTATTTTAATAAGAGCCGACTATGCAGTATCTGATTGTCAAATACAGCCACCAAATCTTCGTTACCGTTACCATTTTGTTGTTCAACATCCGCTTTTTCCTGCTTTGGAAAAATCCCGAAAAACCTTTGGCGGGCTTGTGGAAGGCACTGCCCCACCTCAACGACACCATGCTGCTGTTTACGGGATTGTGGCTGATGAAAATCACCCATTTCTCCCCGTTCAACGCGCCTTGGCTCGGCACAAAAATCCTGCTTCTGCTCGCCTATATCGCATTGGGTATGATGATGATGCGCGCCCGTCCTCGTTCGACCAAGTTCTACACTGTTTACCTGCTCGCCATGTGTTGCGTCGCCTGCATCGTTTACCTTGCCAAAACCAAAGTCCTGCCTTTCTGAAACACCGTTATGAACAACAGACATTTTGCCGTCATCGCCCTGGGCAGTAATCTTGAAAACCCTGCCCAACAGGTACGCGCCGCATTGGACACGCTGTCATCCCATCCTGACATCCGTCTTAAACAGGCTTCCTCACTGTATATGACCGCGCCCGTCGGTTACGACAATCAGCCCGATTTCGTCAATGCCGTCTGCACCGTTTCCACCACTCTGGACGGCATTGCCCTGCTTGCCGAACTCAACCGTATCGAGGCTGATTTCGGACGCGAACGCAGCTTCCGCAACGCGCCGCGCACATTGGATTTGGACATTATCGACTTTGACGGCATCTCCAGCGACGACCCCCGCCTCACCCTGCCGCATCCGCGCGCCCACGAACGCAGTTTTGTCATGCGCCCTTTGGCAGAAATCCTCCCTGATTTTATTTTGGGAAAACACGGAAAGGTTACCGAATTATCAAAACAGCTCGGCAATCAAGGTATCCGCCTTTTGCCCGAAGAATAATCCGCCACACGGAAATGCCGTCCGAACACCGGTTTCAGACGGCATTTTTCCTTTGCCGCCAACACGCGTGCAAAAAAAATCGCCCCTTGGGAAAGGGGCGCAAAAGGAACACAAACCACTACCAAAACTTTAAATCTACAACATTGCCTGCCGCATACTGTATCCGACAGGATATAAAGCCCTCACTAAATCGTTTCGAGAAATCCAAACTTCTTCATCGCCGACAGAAAATCTGCCTTTCTCCGGTACCAGCTCCAACAGAAACGGTTGAACCGCCGTATGCAATTTGTCCTTACACCGCCCCAGCTTTCTGGACAACGCGGACAGGGCGCGTTTGTAGGCACTATCCTTGCGGTCAAGCTCCCGCGCACTGCCGACCCAGCTCAAACGAAGGCTGCGGCTTTCATCCTCAATCAGCAAAATGCCTGTTTTAACTTCCCCCACCTCGGGCTCGCATGAAAGCGAAATATAATATTTGCCATCGATGTTGACATACGCCGCTTCATGCACCTGACAGTTGCAGCCGGAAGTGGCAAGCAGCGAATAAACAGAATCACGGTGCAGTTTCAAAATATCAAGGGAAATCTGTTTGAAAATACTTTCCGGCATTTTTCCCTCCTTTCGTCTGCTGCGTTGTTTACTGGATTGACTGCATTATACAGACATCTCCCAATCTTGCAAATGATAATTGTTCCTATTTTTTAAAAAGTTTATAAATTATTGATGAATATATGAATTAATTTTTAAGATTTAAAACCTTTGTCTCAAAAAATACAAAAATGCCGTCTGAAACGTGTTCAGACGGCATTGGCTTCACAGGCAGTCCGTTTAAAATTTCACGCCCTTATGCAGCGCGACGATGCCCGCACTCATATTGTGATAATCCACGCTGTCAAAGCCCGCATCCAACATCATCTGTTTCAAAGTTTCCTGATCGGGGTGCATACGGATGGACTCGGCGAGATACTGGTAGCTGTCCGCATCTTTGGCAATCAGTTTGCCCATGACCGGCAGCAGCTTGAACGAATAGAAATCATACGCGCCTTCGAGCGGCTTGTAGATTTTGGAAAACTCCAACACCAGCAACGTGCCGCCCGGTTTCAAAACACGGTACATCTCTTTCAGCGCGGCATCTTTATGCGTCATGTTCCGCAAGCCGAACGCCACGGAAACCAAGTTGAAATAATTGTCGGGGAAAGGCAGTTTTTCCGCATCGGCAAGCGATACGGGCAAAATCATGCCTTCGTTCAACAGACGGTCGCGCCCGACGGTCAGCATAGAGGAATTAATATCGGTCAGCCAAACCTCGCCTTCCTTGCCGACCCGTTTCGCCCAACCGCGCGACAAATCGCCCGTACCGCCCGCAATGTCCAACACTTTATCGCCTTTTTTCAGGTGCGCCGTGTTGATGGTGAAATGCTTCCACACCCTGTGCAGCCCTGCCGACATGACATCGTTCATAATGTCGTAGTTTTTGGCGACGGAGTGGAACACTTCCGCCACTTTTCCGGCTTTCTCATCTTCGTTGACCGTACTGAACCCGAAATGCGTTTTCTGTCCGCCCATATTCTAACCACCTCTCTGATACCGTTGCCCGTCAGATTGCCATCCGACCGGTCTTATTTCTCTTCAAAACGCGACGCGCCCGCCGCCGCCAATTTGTCCAAATATTCCTGCCACATCGCATCGTATCCGTATGCCAGTCTGTGCAGATACGCCCAATCGTAAAGACCACTGTCGTGCCCGTCCGAAAAACTGATTTTCAGCGCGTACTGACCGACAGGCTGTAAATTCGTAATTTGCACATCCGCCTTACCGGTCTGCAAAACATCCTGTCCCACACCGTGTCCGCGCACTTCCGCACTCGGCGAATAGACGCGTAAAAATTCGGCAGGCAGATTTTTAGGTTCGTCCCCATAAGTCAAAACCAACACGGTACGGTTTTTCAACAACCGGATTTCAACAGGAATATTATTCAAAAAACACCTCAATTCGGCATACAATATCCGGCAGGCGCATGCGTGCCTTTAAACGGCGGATATTTTAACAGCTTTATCCCGATACCGATATTCAAACCCACATTTCAGACGGCATTGATATGGACAATCTCGCATGGAACGGCATTCCCGACATCCACACACTTTACAATATTATCGACAAACGCGCGCAACCGCTCAACCTGATTATCTGCCTTCCCGATAATCAGATTCCCGATTTTCAAACCGCACAAGATGCTTCGGACGGAGAATGCCGTCTGAAACACCGTTTGGAACAAGCACTGCAGTGCCTACAATTCAACAGCATCAACCTCATCGAACACATCCTGCCCGATGTCCGTTTTTGGCTGGTTCCGCCTTCACGCACTCACCGCCTGCACGAACATTTCCACCATATCTCTTGGCAGACCGAAGCCATCGCGCAAACAGAAAACACCCCCGACAAACCCTGGTTTGCACTTCCACAAACATCCGAACGGCAAAAACCGAAACACGTCCTCGTCATCGGCGCGGGCATATCCGGCGCGGCAACCGCCCACGCCTTAGCATCACACGGCATTTCCGTTACCGTATTGGAAGCCCAAAAAGCCGCCCAAGCCGCCAGCGGCAACCGCCAAGGGCTGCTCTACGCCAAAATCTCGCCACACAATACCGAACAAACCGAACTTTTGCTCACCGGCTACGGCTACACCAAACGCCTGCTCGGACACATCCTGCCCGAATCCGAAACCTGGGGCGGCAACGGCATCATCCACCTCAATTACAGCCGCACTGAACAACAACGCAATCACGAATTGGGTTTACAAAAACACCATAACCACCTCTACCGCAGCATCACGCAGGCAGAAGCCGAAAAAATCGCTGGTATCCCGCTGAACACGCCCTACGCCGAACCATTATGCGGACTGTTTTGGCAGCACGGCGTATGGCTCAATCCACCCGCATTCGTCCGCGCCCTCCTCCGCCATCCACTGATCGGACTGCACGAAGACACACTGTTAACCGACATTTCCCACGACGGGGAAAAGTGGATTGCAAGCACGCCAAACGGCACATTTACCGCCACACACATCATCTACTGCACCGGCGCGCACAGCCCCTGCCTGCCCGAAATCAACCTCGCCGCCCTGCCCCTCAGGCAAATACGCGGACAAACCGGCCTCACACCATCCACCCCGTTTTCCGAACAACTGCGTTGCGCCGTTTCAGGCGAAAGCTACATCAGCCCGTCGTGGCACGGACTGCACTGCTACGGCGCGAGTTTTATTCCCAACAGCAGCCATACCGGATGGAACGAAGCCGAAGAATCCTCAAACCGCCAAGCATTAGCACACCTTAACCCCGCCCTTGCCGAATCATTGTTTGCCGCCAACCTAAACCCCCAAAAACACCAAGGGCACGCCGCCATACGCTGCGACAGCCCCGACCACCTTCCCCTAGTCGGCGCACTCGGCGACATTGCCACCATGCAACAAACTTACGCCAAACTTGCACTGGACAAAAACTATCGCATCGATGCCCCATGCCCATATCTGCCTAATGCCTACGCCAACACCGCCCACGGCACACGCGGGCTTGCCACCGCCCCCATCTGCGCCGCCGCCGTTGCCGCCGAAATCCTAGGCTTGCCCCATCCCTTTTCACAACGCCTGCGCCACGCCCTACACCCCAATCGCACCGTCATCCGCGCCATCGTCAGAAATCAAAACCTGATACCGTAACCACCTTAGCAGCCATGCCGTCTGAAAGCACACATTTCAGACGGCATGGCTGCACAATGGCACAAACGGTCGGAAACTTACCGTCCTTCCTAATTTTCTGTCTGCCCGGCACACCCGATTCCCTACTGAAAGAAGCCAAGCAACGTTTTCCCAAAGCCCCTATTCGTCATGCAGGACAACCGGTAAAACCCGGACTACCAAGTATGGCAGCCGCAACAACCGTCGGGCGACATATCCGACAAGTACACTGCTGTCGAAAGTCTTCAACCTGACCGCATGGGATACAGACAATAAAGAATATCAAGACGCTGTCAACGAACTGTTTTACCTTGCCGCCTGACGAATTTCCCCTCATCGACGGGCAGAAACTCTACGCCGACAAAGCCAAGAACCACAGCCCCAACCCCATTACCTAAAATCCCGACAGCCTGCCCCTTGCCAGAATGCGTTTCACCGCCCAAAGCATGACGCAGCCCGAAGACGCCAACCCCTTCCCCGCCGTCATTCCCGCACTGGAAGCAGCATGGAAAAACAAATATCCAAAAGAACAAAAAGAAATCCTTATCGAATGACAGGAATTTGCCGTCAATCCCGATAAAATCAAACCTTTTCTTAAACGGCTGGTCGATTTAATCGGTACACAAGACGAAATCCGTCTGGAAGAAAAAGGGCTGGTTCTGCCCGTCAGATACAAAAAGAAAAACCCAAGCAACAACTGGAAAAGATGGATCGGCGGCGAATAATTCGAACAACTCATCCGCGCATGGTTCAAAGAAAACGGCGTACCGGACAGCAAACTGGAAACAGGCTTGCAAATCAGCCAGCAGTCGATTGCGGCGGCACAGAGTCTGACTTGCAGACCGATATGCGGCAGCGTTCCGGTCAGGATTTCACTGTCCGGCCAGTCGGGCAGCCAGCCTTTTGCAAACAGTGCGGGAGTAAGCAGGGTAAGTATGAAGCCGTTTGAATATGTGCTTTCGGGTTGGTTGAAAATGCTGTCTGAAATTTTGTTCAGGCTCGACAATCTGCCTTCCCCACCGAAACGTACCAGGCTGTTGTCCTTCAAATCGGCAGCCGTCAGGACGACAAAACCGTAACGGTGCTTTTCCCAGCCTTGGTGGTGTTTCTGTGCAGGCGATGAAAGGTCGTAAGCGGCAGTTGGAACAGACTTCCTTCTTCTGCTGCGTTTCCCTGTCTATGCCGACATGGGTACGCGTTTCGACAGGCAGAGATTGCACGCCGTTTTTATCTACTGTTTCAAACAACAATCTTTTACCGCTCTGCCAAGCAAGCACGTCCTCCAAGTCCCAATATGCCGCACCGTCGTCAAAGGCTTTCGGCGCAAGGTGGACAAGTTGGATCTGATTGCTTTCTTTGTTTCTCAAATATAGGGCGTTGGCAGGCTTGGGCAATAAAATCCTTATGCCGTCTGAAGCGTCCCTTTTCGCCAAAAACGCACCCTGTACGGGGATCAGGCGCAATCCTGCTGCCTGTTTGTCCGACAATCCGGCACGGTCGCCCCGGGCTTCATCCGCCCAATCCCAACCGTTTTGGCACATAACATAACCTGCGCGCGTACCAAACCTGCGGCGGCAGATGGCAAGGAGAATTGGATGTCATCGATATCCGACTGCGCGCCAAATGGTTTGCTGCTGCGGAATACCAAGGGTGCTGATGCATCTAAAAAATAGCTGTTCATGATTGCACTTCCTGTCCTCAATCTTTTTGCAAGCCAGCGGGCGATAATCAATTCGACAGCCAATACATTGAGTGCATCGGTCTGTCTGTCGCCAAGCTGCTGTTGCAGTTTCTCGAGGCGGACTTCCAATTCTTTCTTCCCCAACTTGCGCCGCTGATTTTGCCCGTCCGACCAATTCACGGACGACAGCATCGTCAGCCGTATCAATCTGCACTCAAATCTTATTACCGACCGAAAAATTATTTTCCATCGTATCGCAAGGATTAAGAGAGACCGGCTTTCCCACGAATGGAAACACCATCCGGGCACCTGCCTCAAACAAACACTTTGCTGCCGCCTTTGCGGTTTCCGACAGCAGCCACGAACCGCTCCACAAATCCCGGCTGCGACGCGCTGAAGCGATAAACCCCTGCACGGGTTCGACGGATAAGATTAAAACGTATTGGGTCATTTTGTTTTCTCCAAAATTTATTTGACTTCCTGACTGCTGTTCGACAATAGAATAATCATCCCACTCCATCGACCGCTTTCATAAACCGGACGGCTGAATATGAAATTTTGCAACTCAATTTATGCATTTCATGAATCGAAACCGGTTCTATACCTTCTGCCTTGAATGCACCATAACCACGTCTAGTGCGGCCACCCAATCCGCCTGGAGTTACCCACTGGCGCAAAGTTTCTAAAACCTGCTGTTTATCCACGTCATTTGCTCTTCCACCCAAACGCCATTGCACGACTCATTGCAAACCTTCCTTACCCAATTTCATTTCAAGTAATCCTGTCCTTGTCTTACGAGCCGTAAACAAAGCATAACCCAAAGGATCATTTAATCCTTTTGCATAATTAGAAAGTGGGGCACTTTGCAGCTTATTTGTTACATGTGCACGCAAAAATACCAAGCTGGCTGCGACCTCTTCTCCGATACCACCCCACAAACGAAATTCCGCTTCGCGCAGGCTTTTACCGCTCAAATTCCATTCGTATTTTGCCAACAACCCCCATGCAAGGGCGTAATCAGTTCGCAACGGATTTCATGCCAAGCATCCCTGCTTTCAGCCGGTGCCGAAGGAACAAAATCAGGTATCGGCAAAGTCATTTTTTCGTCCTTTGTTGTTTAAGCGATGAGGTTCTTTATAAGAGAAATAAATATATTTCGTACCATCCACAAATTTGTCGACTTTCGACGAAACATTCAAATAGAAAACCTTAGCAGCCTGCCTGTCATTTCTACTTTTAAAGACGATATAAAAAGAAAATAAACAGATACGGTTACTAGAAATAGAAAGAAAGAAACATTCAGCGTGCCGAATTGGAAACGATACAGTATTGCCTTGCTGCGCCGCCTATACTGTCAGAGGTTTTGTCGCCCGTCCCGATTTTTATGAATCGACTATATGTCCGCATATGCAAACAGAAATGGAAAAATGCCCCCAGTAAAACTGGAGGCATTTTGAATTGGCACGCCCACGGGGAATCGAACCCCGGTTACCGCCGTGAAAGGGCGATGTCCTAACCGCTAGACGATGGGCGCATATTATGCATTCTTGTTGGCGCACCCGGAGCGATTCGAACGCCCGACCCTCTGGTTCGTAGCCAGATACTCTATCCAACTGAGCTACGGGTGCAGCACAATCACTTGTTCAAGTGATTAAGAAAGCGTGATAATACGGATTTATCTGAGTTCTGTCTATTATTTTAGACTTTTATTTTCAGTTATTTTTTGTAATTTATTGATTTTAAAATAAACTATTTTTCGACGCAAGTTGCAGCAATTCTGCCGCATGTTGCCGCGTCGTATCAGTAATGACTTCTCCGCCCAACATACGGGCAACCTCTTCGATCTGTTGGATTTCATCCAATATACTGATTTCGCTGACGGTTTGCTCTCCCTCGCTGTGCTTGCGCACCCGCCAGTGGTTTTCGCCGCAGGATGCGACTTGCGGAAGATGGGTAACGGCAAGCACCTGATGTTTTCTGCCCAACGCACGTAATGCCTTGCCGACCATTTCAGCCACTCCCCCTCCAATACCGGTATCGACCTCATCAAAAATCAGGGTGGGAACTTGGGTATATTGGCTGGCAACAACCTGTAAGGCAAGGCTGATACGCGCCAATTCGCCGCCGGAGGCAACTTTATTCAGCGGACGGGGCGGATTGCCTTTGTTGGCGGCAACTTGAAATTGAACCTGCTCCAAACCGTGTGCCGTCGGCGACGAAGGCAACAGGACGATGTCGAAACGTGCACCTTTCATGGCAAGGTGTTGCATATGCTCGGTCGTTTCGCCGCTCAAACGCTCTGCCGCCTGATGACGCATGGCAGAAAGGATGTGGGCAGCTTCCTGATATTCGGCAAAATTGTGGGCAACATTATGCTCGAGCGCGTCCAAATCGGCGGCAGCTTGCAGGCTTTGCAGGCGTTCTTCGATTTCTGCCAACTTGGCAGGCAACTCTTCAGGCTCGATCCGGTATTTCCGCGCCATCCCCATCAGTTCGCCCATACGCTGTTCCTGTGCCGCCAATTCATTGGGATTGATGTCGCTGCGACCTGCCACATCGCGCATATTGGCACTGATTTCGCCCAATTCGGCTTCGATGCTTGCCAACATATTTAGGCTCTCGGCAAAGCGCGGCTCGATGTTTTGCAGATTGGCCAATAGTTTTTGACATTGATAGATATGGCGTTGGATGCCGTTGTCGCCGTCAATCTTGCTTCCGACTTCTTCGGCAGCCTGCAACAGCTCGGCAGAATGGGCAAGGCTGTCGTGGCTTTGGCTGAGAGCTTCCCATTCGCCTTGTTTAATGTTCAACTGATTCAGTTCGTTAAACTGCCATTCCAGACGCTCCCGCTCGATAATGACGGCATCTGCGTGTTCCTGCGCCTCTTGGAGGGCTTTTTTCGTATTGGCCCAGTTTTGATACAGCTGTCTGACGGTTTCCGCCTGCTCTTTGCTGCCTGCAAATGCATCTAGAAGATTCCGTTGGGCGGCTTCCTGATTAAGCGAATGATGGGCATTTTGTCCATGTATATCGATAAGCTGACTGCCGATGGATTTGAGTTGCGCCAAGGTAGCTGCCTGATTGTTGATAAAGCTTCGGCTTTTGCCTTTGGCATCGATAATGCGGCGGATGCTAAGTTCTTCTTCGCCGTCATTTAATAGCCCTTGATCATGCAATTCTTCTTTTAAAACAGGCAAATGGGAAATATCAAACAGTGCTGACAGTTGAGCCTCTTTTGCACCATGGCGTACTTGGCTGTAATCTGCCTTATCGCCCAACAGTAAGCCAATTGCGTCCAAGGTAATGGATTTTCCCGCACCCGTCTCGCCGGTCAATACAGTAAACCCGCTTTGAAAATCAAGATTCAGATTTTCGACAATAACAAAATCTCGCAAAGAAAGTGTTAGAAGCATCGTGAGGATTCCTTAGTAATTCGACCAACAAAAGAAATATCAGCTTTAGATATCCGAATTATAACTAAGATTTTTTAAATTAGAAATAAGTTTTTTCTTATTTTTAGATGGAGTTTATTTTATCTGCTTATTTGTTGAAATGCCGTCTGAAGCAATATGCATTTCAGACGGCATCCTGATTTCAATTGAGCAACATATCGGATGGTGCGGTTTCCGATTCTTCTTCATCAGCAGGGGGCATTTCCATTAAATCGGGCAAAACCAGTTCACCCAGTTCGGTCAGCGGAGGAAGTTCTTCCAAACCGTCCAAGCGCAAATCGCTGAGGAACGTTGCCGTTGTCGCCCACAATGCGGGTTTTCCCAATGTGTCCCGATGTCCGATAACTTCAATCCACCCCCGATCCTGCAAGATCTGCATCACGTTCTGCGACACCGCCACGCCGCGTATGCCCTCGATGTCGCCGCGCGTTACGGGCTGCTGGTAGGCGATAATCGCCAGTGTTTCCATCACGGCGCGGGAGTAGCGCGGCGCACGCTGTTCTTGCAGGCTGCCCAGCCGCTCGAATGCCGTCTGAACAATCTGAAAACGCCAGCCCTCTTGCGTATACACCAGTTGCAACGCCCTATCCTGCCAACGCGTTTTCAACTGCGCCAACACATCAATCAGTTTGTCCTGCGACAGTGGCGGCACACACAATTCGCGCATAGATTTTTCGGTCAGCGGTTCGGTTTGGGTCAGCAGTGCGGCTTCAATCAGCGCGTCGGGAGAAATTTTGTCGGTCATACGGGTATCCGTGCTGAAACGGCATGGGTTTGGATATGCCGTCTGAAATCGGTTGGAGTAGAGAGAAGCTGCCTGAAAAATATTTTTCAGACGGCATTCTTTATGCTTCCGAAGGTTTCTGCCCTTTGCGCTCTGCTTTTCTGGCTTCGCGAATGGCTTTGAGTTCGGCTTCTTTCTGACGCGCCTTTTTAAGCCATGTTTCCCATTGGTTCGGCGTTTCGAGGGTGATTCTACCGATTTTTCCTTCGCGGAAGTCGGTGAGGATGTTTTCGGCGGCTTTTTGGTAGTTGATCCGTCCGCCACCGAGGACTGCGCCGCGTTTTTTGGCTATCCATTCGAGCCAAGCGTTGTCGTCCCAGTGGCTGCTGGGGTCTTTGTCGGCTTGGTAGCGTTCTTGCAGCATGGGGAGGTAGTGGCGGCGGAGGTAGTCTAGGAGTTCGAGGGCGACTTCTTCTTCGTCCAGCGCATTGCGTCCGACTGCGCCGCCGGCGGCAAGGTTGTAGCCGCCTTCTTCGACGATGATTTTCGGCCACAGCATTCCGGGGGTGTCGTAGAGCCAGAAGTCATCGGCGAGGAAGAGGCGTTGTTCGGCTTTGGTGATGCCGGGTTCGTTGCCAGTTTTGGCGGATTTTTTGCCTATCATGCCGTTGATGAGGGTGGACTTACCAACGTTGGGGATGCCGCAGATGAGGACGCGCAAGGGTTTGTCTATGCCTTGGCGGTGGGGAATCATGGCACGACAGGCTTGGGTAATTTTGCCGTGTGCGCCTGTTTCGGAGGAATCGAGGGCGATGGCGCGGGTATCTGGGCGGCTGTTATAGTGTTCGAGCCAGATTTTGGTGCGCTCGGGGTCGGCAAGATCTTGTTTGTTGAGGATTTTGAGTTTGGGTTTGCCTTTGGAAAGCTGGGCAAGCAGAGGGTTTTCGCTGGAGGCGGGCATTCGCGCATCCAGCATTTCAATTACCATGTCTACGCTTTTGGCGCGCTCGGCAATGGCTTTTTTCGCCTTGTTCATATGGCCGGGAAACCATTGGATTGCCATATCTTTCCTTTCTTCTCAATATTTGAAATGCCGTCTGAAACAAAAAAGCGGGGTTTCAGACGGCATAATGGTTTAACGGGATTAACGGCTCGGCAGGTTTTGCGCCTGTCGGTGTCGTATCAGCAACTCGTAACGCCCCTGCAGCCTTCCGGCAAGCTCTTCGACAACATAGACGGAACGGTGCTGTCCTCCCGTGCAACCGATGGCGACGGTAACGTAGCTCCTGCTTTCATCCTCCAAACGCGGCAGCCAACGCGTAACAAACCTTTCGATGTCGTCAACCATTTCCTGCACAAGCGGCTGTCCGTCCAAATAATCCCTGACCGGTTGGTCCGTACCGGTAAACGCCCTCAGTTCAAGATCGTAATACGGGTTGGGCAGGCTGCGCATATCAAACATAAAATCCGCGTTGTTCGGCACGCCGTATTTAAATCCGAACGACTCCAAAATCACCAAAAGCCCGGTACGTTCGACCTTCAGCCACTGCCGGACTGCATGGCGGAGCTGTTGGGCATTCATCTTGGAAGTGTCGATACAGTAGGAGATTTCCTTAAGCGGAAACAGCCATTCGCGCTCTTTTTTCAGGCTTTCCAACAACGTCATGTCCTGACCGGTCAGCGGATGTCCGCGCCGGGTTTCGGAAAACCGGCGGACCAGCACGCCCTCTTCCGCCTCGACAAACAAAACTTCAACCCTGTGCCCCAGTCCGCGCAAATAGGCAATCTGCTCGCGCGCTTGGGCAATGTCTATGCCGGAACGCACATCGACGCTGACCGCCAATTCGGTTTCGTCCGCACGTTCGATATGGTAAGACACCAGCGCGGGCAGCATTTCCAAAGGCAAATTGTCCACGCAGAAATAACCCGAATCTTCCATTTGGCGCAGTGCGACGGATTTGCCCGAACCGGACAGACCGCTAATCAGGACGATCTTCATTGTGTTGCTCGTTTTCTTTAAGCTGCGTCTGATGACGTTCCAAAAATTCGCGCGTACTGTCCTTACCGCGCAACTGCAAAATGTAATTGCGTACCGCCGCCTCAACCAAAACGGCGAGGTTGCGTCCGACGGCGACGGGCAACGTAACCGAACGGACGTTGACGTTGAGGATGGATTCGGTTTCGGTGCGGATGCTCAACCGGTCGAGCTGCTTCATATACTCGTCGTCCGCCTCGACCAAATTGATAATGAGTTGCAGGATTTTTTTGGGGCGGATGGAAGTTTCGCCGAAAATATGGCGGATATTGAGTATCCCCAAGCCACGAACCTCCAAAAAATCGCGCAGCATAGGCGAACAACGCCCTTCCAATGTTTCCGGACCGATGCGGAACAGCTCCACCGCATCGTCGGCAATCAGGCTGTGGCCGCGCGAAATCAGTTCCAATGCCAATTCGCTCTTGCCCAAGCCGGAATGCCCGGTAATCAGCACGCCGATTTCAAATACATCGAGAAATACGCCGTGTTTGACGGACGATGCCGCCAAGGTGCGTTGCAGGTAAATCCGCAACACGTCCATCAGATAGGGGCTTTCGAGTTTGGAAGTCAGCAGTGGAATATCGTTTTTGTGGCAGTAGTCGCGCAGTCCCGGGGAAACCGGCAAGCCGTTTGCTACAATAACCAAAGACATAGAAATGTCGAACAGGTCGCCGAACTGATAACCCGTTTCCCCCGATTCGAGACGGTTCAGATATTCCGACTCTGCCAAACCGACCACTTGGATTTGGTTGGGGTGAATGAAATTCAGGTGTCCGACCAAGGCGAGGACGGGCTTGTCCGCCTCTACGCCGATACGGTTGTCCGCACCCGAATTGCCGGCGGCCCATGCGAGTTGCAACTTGTATTGGTTGTCGTCAAACAGCCGGCGGACAGAGATACTGGGCATATTATTCTTCGGTCAGGATGGCGCGGGCTTCTTCCGCAGAAGAAACCGTCATCAGCGATTCGCGGATGCTTTTTTGGGAAAACTTGCCGGCCAGTTTGGACAATACTTCCAAATGCTCGCCTGTCGCATTTTCCGGAACCAGCAAGATAAAAACCAGGGAAACCGGCTTGCCGTCCGGTGCGTCAAATCCGACGGGTTCGCGCGTACGGATGAACGCGCCCGTCGCCTGCTTCACGCCGGCGTAGCGGCCGTGGGGGATGGCGACCCCCTGCCCCAAACCGGTCGAACCGAGTTTTTCACGGGCAAAAAGACATTCGAAAACATCAGCATGGGACAACGAAGATTCGCGTTCCAAAAGCAGGCCCGCTTCCTCAAACAGCCTTTTTTTACTGCCCACCTCCATATCCAAAACAATATGGGACAAAGGCAAAATTTCGCCGATAAGGCTCATAAGCTTCTCTTTTCAGACATCGCAAAACAGAAGGATTGTACCGACTGCCGGGGCAAATCTCAATCCCGCATACGGTACGGGCTGACATAACACAGCGTTTTAAAGACATATTTTAACGCTTTTCGGCACAGATAGAAATGCCGTCCAAAGCAGTTTGCGGCTCTTCAGACGGCATTGCCCTGCCTTATTTCGCGAAAAACGTATGGGCAAAAATGGCGGTAAACCACACCCAACCGATTCTGTTGTTTGCCAAAAACGTTTCAAAACAGATTTGCCGGATGCGGCTTTTGATGGCGGCATATTGGCGGTATTGCAGCAGCAGGACGATGGGGATTGCCGTCCAATATGCCCATGCCGCACCGATAACCGCCCCCAATGCCGCCATCAGCAGGGTAAAGCCGCTATGGCACAGCATAACGGCGGCGATGTCGTAACGCCCGAATGTGACGGCGGAGGTTTTGATGCCGATTTTCAAATCGTCTTCTTTGTCCGCCATTGCATAAACCGTGTCATACGCCAGAGTCCATAACACATTGGCGGCAAAGAGTATCCACGCTTGAGGCGGCACGTTTCCGGCAACGGCGGCAAACGCCATCGGGATACCGAAGGAAAAGGCAAGCCCGAGATAGAGTTGGGGAATCGGAAAAAAACGTTTGGTAAACGGGTAAGTCAGCGCAAGAAACAGCGCGGGCAGGCTCATCAGCCATGTCAGATGATTCAGCGGAATCAGGCACAATGCGGCAAGCAGGCACAAAAATGCCGTCAGCAGCAGCGCTTCTTTTTTCTTGACCCTGCCCTGTGCGAACGGACGGTTTTTTGTACGCTCGACAGCACCGTCAAAATCGCGGTCGGCAAAGTCGTTGATGACGCAGCCGGCACTGCGCATTAAAAACGTGCCGATTGTAAACGCCGCCAATACCGCCAAATCGGGAATGCCGTCTGAAGCCAGCCACAATGCCCAGTAGGTCGGCCACAGTAAAAGCAGCGTCCCAATGGGCTTGTCCGCCCGCATCAGGCGCAGGTACACATCCAAACGGTCGGACAGGCGTAAAAATAAAGGGGATTTAGGATTCATATTGCCGCGCAGCTTGAAAAAACGGTATTTTATCCGATAAAGCGTTTCAGTTCGGGCAGAAAATACTCGGTCAGCAGCATTTCCTCGCCTTGATGGGAAAACCGAGAACGCCGCGCGGCAAAGTACCGCCCGCATCCTTCGCCGGCAACGGCAAACTCAAATGCCGAACGCGCCCCTTCCAAATCGGCTTGAAACAGACGTTCGCCCAAAGGACGCGTGCCGCAGTCCAAAATGTTTTGCCAAAACGCCGAACCGATACGGCATTCGCTCCTTGCCGCGACAACAGGGATACCGTCCAGCTTCAACAAAACTTCGCGCACCAGCCGCCCTCCGCATTCCGTTTCCAATTCGCCCAGTTTCAGCAGTTCCACCGAAAACAGATGCGGCAAGGCGCGCAATGCGGCGGTCAGCGACCGGGCTTTCAATAACCGGCTCATCGGCAGGCCGATGCCGTCTGAAACGTCGGCGGGCAGGTCGGGCAGCCATTTCCCAAATAGGTGTTCCATATCTTTCCCAATCTTTATACCGCGTCTGTTTTATCCAACTCCAACCATTCCGCCTCGGGGAAACTGTCTTTCAGACGGCATTGCAGATAGTTCAGGCTGTCTTGCGCGACACATTCGTCGGAACTGTCGTGAATATGGTTGAAAATCAGGCTGTGCAGGCGGATGCCGTATTGTTTGAGCGCGGCGAAACTGAGCAGGGTGTGGTTGATGCTGCCGAGCCGTCCGCTGGTAACAAGAATGACGGGATAGCCTTGCTGACGGATATAATCAATAGTTAACAGATTTTCCGTCAGCGGAACCATCAAGCCGCCCGCGCTTTCGACCAAGACGATTTCGTATTGCGTCGCCAGCTGCTGCGTGGCAGTGCGGATTTTGTCCAAATCCAAAGCCCTGCCGTCCAGTCGGGCGGCGAGATGGGGCGAGGCGGGATAGCTGAAGATTTCGGGCATGGTCAGCCCTTGTTTGTCGGCTTCTTGCATGGGTATGCCCATGATTTTACGATGGACGGCGATGTCTTCGGCGATGTCTTGGCAACCGGTTTGCACGGGCTTTTGCGTAATCACGCTTTTGCCCTGCTGCAACAATTGTTTTGCCAATACGCCGGTGGCGACGGTTTTGCCGATGTCCGTATCAATGCCGCTGACGAAGTAAACGCCTTTCATTTGCTGTATTCCTTCAAAATGTGTACGGTTTTGCCGGCAAGTTCTGTCAAGAGGTCGTCTGAAATGATGTAAGGCGGCATGAGGTACACCAGCCTGCCGAATGGGCGCACCCAAATGCCCTGCGCCACGCAATCCGCTTGAAAACGCGCCATATCCACGCCTTTATCCAGCTCGATCACGCCGATGGCACCCAAAACGCGTACGTCTTTCACGCCGCGAATGTCCCACGCGGCTTTCAGACGGCCTTTTAAGATGCTTTCGATGCGGCGGATATTTGCCTGCCAATCTTGGGACAAAAGCAGCTTGACCGAAGCACAGGCAACGGCACACGCCAGCGGGTTTGCCATAAACGTCGGGCCGTGCATAAACACGCCCGCCTCGCCGCGCGAAATCGTTTCGGTAACTTTTTGCGAAGTGATTGCTGCCGCCAGCGTCATATAGCCGCCGCTCAAACCCTTGCCGATACACATAATATCCGGCACGACCTCCGCGTGTTCGCAGGCAAACATCTTGCCCGTGCGCCCGAATCCAGTAGCGATTTCGTCAAAAATCAACACGATATCAAATTCGTCGCACAAATCGCGCAAACCGCGAAGATACTGCGGATGATAAAAATACATGCCGCCCGCACCCTGCACGACCGGCTCTAAAATAAAGGCGGCGATATCCGCATGATGCGCTTCAAACAAGGCGCGGACAGGCTGTAAATCCGCCTCGTCCCATTCATCGTCGAAACGGCTTTTCGGATTATCGACAAAATAACGCTGCGGCAATGCGCTGCCGAAAATATGGTGCATCCCCGTTTCCGGATCGCAGACAGACATCGCGTTCCAAGTATCGCCGTGATACCCGCGCCGTACCGTCGCCATATTTTGTTTTGCACGCAAACCCCGCGCCTGCTGGTATTGCACCGCCATTTTCAGCGCGACTTCTACCGAAACCGAACCCGAATCCGCATAAAAAATACGGTCCAGCCCCTGCGGCAAAATCCCGACCAACAACTTGCCCAGTTCTACCGCAGGCTCATGCGTCAAACCGCCGAACATCACATGCGACATCTGTTTAATCTGCACCTCAACCGCCTGATTTAAAACGTGATGATTGTAACCGTGTATCGCACACCACCAAGACGACATCCCGTCAATCAGCCGCGTACCGTCCGCCAATTCGATATGCACGCCCTCCGCGCGGCGCACCGGATAAACAGGCAACGGGTCGGTCATAGATGTATAGGGATGGAGCAGGTGGGTACGGTCGAAATCGAGCAATGATGATATGTGTTGATGTTCAGACGGCATAAAGTTTCTCTCTTTTCTTATTGCTGCATTCAAGCGTAGAAATTCGTATTCTACTCCCTCAAACCCACTCCTCCCTACTCCTGCATCATTTTATTTTCAATACGGTAAAATGCCGTCTGAATCTTCAGACGGCATTGGGTTTATATTGACTCATCCCTTTTATGTTCGATAGCATTTCGGTGTTTATCACCGTCAGGTTCGGCAACCGTATACTCACCTTCGATAATGTCATCATCGTAGGGAGTATCCTTTTTAGCACCCGATTGGTTCATATTAAAAAAATGCTCAGACCCGACAGGCTGCAATACGGCAGCACCTTTAAACGGCAACAGCAACAGCAAAGCCAATACGGAAGATACAAATCCCGGGCTTATCAGACAGACCGCAGCCACCGTATAACGGATGGGCCACAACATCTGATAAACAGACACTTTCCCCCCGCTCCTCATTGCGGCTCCCGCCAATAAAATACCGGACATCCCCGTATGCCTGAGCATCAGCACGCCGACAACAAAACCCGTAACCATCAGAAACAATGCCCAGCCGCCGCCCAACCAATCGGCAACCCACACAATCGACATAATCTCCAAAAACAGCAGCACCAAAAAACCGATACCGAAAAATCTCATTGACCGTCATCCTTATATTTAAGTAAACAGCAAACCGCCCGAACAGGACTCCAAGCGACCTGCCTGTAAATGATTACAAAACCATGTGCTTCAAGCCGAAACAATGTGAAATCACGCAATATAGTGGATTAAATTTAAACCAGTACAGCGTTGCCTCGCCTTGCCGTACTATTTGTACTGTCTGCGGCTTCGTCGCCTTGTCCTGATTTTTGTTAATCCACTATAATTATTTTTTAGCGTGTAAAACAAAACCGGCTGCATACCTGCAACCGGCCTCAAATCAGCACAATTCCTTATCCAAATCAGCCAACAGCTCTTTCAGACCATCTCCGATTTCCTGAAGCGTAACCGGACGGTTGCCGTCCGAACCCGATTCCGCACCTTCTGCATACGGCGCAAACGTGCTCTTCAGTTTCAACAGTTTCACCACATCCAAACGGGTGTAGCGTTCGCCGCCGTAACCGACAACCACGCCGTGATCATGCTGCCATTGCGCAAAACCATAGGGGCTGATTTGCAACAGTCTGCACAACTCGTCCAGCGTGAAATAGCGTTTTGCGGGAATCGTCAAATCAACGTTGTTTGTCATAGTAATGTTCCACCATGCCTTTGAGTTTCTGGCTAGCATGGAAAGTTACCACGCGGCGGGCGGTAATCGGCACTTCCTCGCCGGTTTTCGGATTACGACCGGGGCGTTGTGGCTTATCGCGCAACTGGAAATTTCCGAAACCGGAAATTTTGATTTCTTCGCCGCGCGCCAAAGTGCTGCGGATTTCTTCAAAAAAGAGTTCGACAATTTCTTTGGCATCGTTTTTGGTGACGTTGCTGACTTTGTCTACCAAAATATCGGCCAATTCGGCTTTAGTGAGAGTCATATGATTACCTTCTGTTGTAACAATTGTGGATTATTACCAATTTTTATTTAAAATTCAAGCGAATATTTATTTTTTAACTGCGAAGCCGCGCCCCTGCCGCCGTTGCCGCGCCAATCAGTTTTCCGATAAGCGGCTCGACCGCCTCATCCGTCAGCGTGTTTTCCATATCCTGCAAAATCACTTTGACCGCCACGCTCTTCATCCCTTCGGGCAAACCCGTGCCGCGATACACGTCAAACACGCTGATTTCCTGTACCAACTTGTTTGCCGCGCCTTTCAAGACAAGCAGCAAATCATCATGGCTCATAGCTTCCGGCATCACAAACGCCAAATCGCGGCGCACCGGCTGGAATTTCGATACGGCCCGATAGCGCGTTTTTCCGCATTCCAACACAGCCGCCATATCGATTTCAAATACCAGCGGCGCCTGCGGCAGGTCGTATTTTTGCAGCCATTTCGGATGCAGTTCGCCGACAAAGCCGATGACTTTGCCGTCTGAAACGATATTGGCGGCACGTCCGGGATGCAGGGCGGGATGTCCGGTTTTAACGAACTCGACTGCTTTGTTTTTCAAAAGATTTTCCACGTCCGCCTTGATGTCGTAAAAATCCACATTGCGCGTTTTCCCGCCCCATTGTTCGGGCATTGCCGCGCCGTACCACAGACCGCCGATGCGTTCGTTTTGGACAAACCGGCCGTCTGAACCTTTGCCGAACACGCGGGCGATTTCAAACACGCGCACGCGGTTTTGCTTGCGGTTCAGGTTGTTTTGCAAAATTTCCACCAAGCCGCCGATGAGTGTGGAACGCATCACGGCATATTGCGCCGCCAGCGGGTTTTGCAGGCGGATGGGGTCGGCGTTGGCGGCAAAATCTTGTTCCCACTGCTCATCAACGAAGGCATAGCTGACTACTTCGCGGTAGCCGCGCGCCGCCATTTCGTTGTAAACGGCAAAACGCGGGCGGCGTGTTTCGGGCAGTTCCAGCATTTTCAGACGGCCTGACGTGTAATCGTCGGGGATGTTTTCATAGCCGTAAACGCGTCCGATTTCTTCAATCAAATCAGCCTCAATTTCGATGTCGAAACGAAAGCTCGGCGCGGTAACGCGGAAGCCTTCCGCCGTTTTCTCAGGCTGCAGACCCAAGTGTTGCAAAATGGTTTCCACCTGTTCGGCAGGAATGTCCACGCCCAATACGGTTTTCAGACGGCCCAAACGCAATCCGACCTGCTTCGCTTCGGGCAATGCACCCTGCGCTTCTACCATCTCGCCTGCCGCACCGCCGCAAATCTGCAAAACCAATTCGGTGGCGCGTTCGATGGCATCCGCCTGCAAACGGTAATCCACGCCGCGCTCGAAGCGGAACGACGAATCCGAACCGAAACCGTATTGGCGCGATTTGCCGGCGATGATTTCAGGCGCAAACCAAGCCGCTTCCAACACGATATTTTGCGTGCCGTCTGAAACCGCGCTCGCCGCGCCGCCCATTAAGCCTGCCAAACTCAACACGCCTTTTTCATCTGCTACGACCAGCGTATTTTCAGACAGGGAAACGGTTTTCTCGTTCAGGCATTCCAGCGTTTCCCCTTCGCGCGCGCGGCGGATGTGCAGGCTGCCGGAAAGTTTGTCGACATCAAAAACGTGCATCGGCTGACCGATTTCCAGCATCACATAGTTGCCGATGTCCACCAATGCGGAAATACTGCGGATACCGCTGCGTTCCAAACGCTGCTTCATCCAATCCGGCGTGGCGGCGCGCGCGTTCACGTTTTCAATCACACGGCTGATAAAGCGGCCGCAATCGGCAGGCGCGTCAATTTTCACAGTCCGGGTTTTACCGCCTTCAGACGGCATTTTCCGGATTTCGGGCTGCCTGAACGCGCACCCCGTCAGCGCGGACACTTCGCGCGCAATACCTTTGATGCTCAGGCAGTCGGCGCGGTTCGGCGTGATTTTCAGCGTAAACACCGTGTCGTCCAAATCCAGATATTCGCGGATGTTTACACCGACAGGAGCATCTTGCGGCAGAATATGCAAGCCATTCACGCCGTCGTCGGGCAGGCCGAGTTCGTCGGTGGAACACAGCATACCGTTCGACACCACGCCGCGCATTTTAGTCGGCTTAATTTTGAAATTACCCGGCAAAACGGCACCCGGCAACGAACACGGTACTTTAATGCCCGGCTTGACATTCGGCGCACCACAAACAATCTGAACCAACTCACCCGTACCGGCATCAACTTGGGTAACGTTCAAACGGTCGGCATCAGGATGTTTTTCAACGGATTTCACTTCGGCAATCACCACGCCCGCAAACGCAGGCGCGGCAGTCTCGGCTTCTTCCACTTCCAAGCCGGACATCGTTAACAGATGTTCCAGCTTATCGGCGGAAAGTTCGGTATCGGCTTGGGTTTTCAGCCATGAGTAGGAGAATTGCATGTTATGTTCTCTGACTATTTACAATATTAAATCTTGATTTGGAAATTTAACTTAAAGAAAAATCTGCCGCTTTCTTCATAAATGCGGGCAAAATTATGCCTAGACGTACTCGGCGTATCAAATTTGGTATTGAAGAACAAATAGTCTTCAAATTCATTTTTGCTATAGATATGATAACAAACTATTTCTCCATCATTTTTAACTACCAAATATCCTCCGGTGGCATCATATTTCCCCTGCCACACAGTTGTCGCCACCATCCCCAAAGCAGAATCATTCAGGAAGCGTTTTATTTTATAGGCATAAAATTGGTGCTTATGTTGTTTATCATAATTATTGGGATTAATAGAGCATGCTATTTGTGTCAATTCACTGACAGAAGCATCTTCCCCCGAATAATAAGCATTTATCATTTCAACCAATATTTCAGGCATCTTGCTATCTATGAGCATTAGGTTGTTTCTGAATATTGAACCGTCCACATGGGAAAATTTCAAATCAAACCCCAATTCCCTAATCTTGGCAATTCTCTTTTGTACTTTGCCTTTTTTGTCATCGATACCATTGACCGACTCAGTAAATTCATTATTCCAATTTGGAATTTCAAATGTGAAATTGGTTGCCTGGCTGGCATTGAACAAAGTTGCCTTACTGCCCAGTTCGGATTTAATGCTGAAACCCAACAACGGACAAAGTCCAGTACGTACATCATGTACAACGATATGAATATCACTTTTTGACTGAGATTTTTCGCTTAATTTTGTACATCCTATTTGACGCAAAAAATCTTCGATTTCTGGAATTGTAAAGCTTCCTTTCTTCTCATTTCCCTTTAACGCGCCTACTTTAATGCTTTTTAAAAGAAATTCTGCTTTTTCTTTAAATTCATTAACTGCTATTTGAAAAAGATTCCTTCCAGCGAGTTCTATTACAACATTTTGCTTATTATTCGAATATGAAAATTTCTGACTTCGCTCTTCCCGAAGGATGGACAAGATAGGCAAAATCAAACCCTTTATCTTATTTAAATTACTATCTCCCAATGCCAATTCACCATCAGCAAGAAGCTTTAATAAAACATAAGGTTCGCTCCATTCCCCGCGATTACCTGAGAATTCCGTCATGATTTGATTTCCTCCAACTTGCAGATTATTTTCTCAGCCACTGCCTGAATCGCCGGTACGGCAACCGAGTTGCCAAACTGTTTGTATGCGGAAGCATCCGCGACAGGGATTTTGAATGTTTCGGGAAAACCTTGCAGCCTTGCCCATTCGCGCGGGGTCATTTTTCTGATTCCCTCGCGGTTGACCTCGCCTTTGATGTTAGTGGTCGGCGTGAAATCGGTAATGCGTTTGTCGATGATCAAATTCCGCTCCCGCCCCATGCCGCCGACGACAATCGCATTGGCAATCCCGTCATCGGGAATAATTTCATATCCAAACCCATTACCCTTTTCCTCATGCCTTTGTTTGTGTTTTCTTAAAGTATCGATGTATTGGGTGGACAAATAATATTTTGTCGGCACGGTATCTTTTT
This sequence comes from Neisseria sp. Marseille-Q1983, assembly GCF_018224585.1. Taxonomy (NCBI): domain Bacteria; kingdom Pseudomonadati; phylum Pseudomonadota; class Betaproteobacteria; order Neisseriales; family Neisseriaceae; genus Neisseria; species Neisseria sp. Marseille-Q1983. Next base: position 8,239 of record NZ_JAGTUI010000020.1, on the reverse strand, counting down.
CCCGTATATCCTTAAAGGCTACCTGAATTCCTGTTGGTTCGGGATATTCGAAATCTTTAATATTAGTATCTCCCCGAAAGCCAACAATAAAAATCCTTTCGCGGTTTTGCGGCACGCCGAAATCCTTTGCGTTGACAATTTTCGGCTCGGGTACAAAATACCCCAAATCTTCCCTCAGCGTATTCAATATCGTCTGCAACGTCCTGCCTCGGTCGTGATTGGTCAATCCTTTTACGTTTTCCAAAAAGAATGCCTTGGGACGATGCCTGCGGATAATTTCCGCCACATCGAAAAACAATGTGCCTCGCGTATCTTCAAACCCCCCGCGCCGTCCGGCAATCGAAAATGCCTGACAGGGGAAACCCGCACACAGCACATCAAATTGCTTCGGAATGTATTGTTTGGTTTCTTCCAAAGTAATATCGCCAAACGGCACTTCTCCGAAATTGGCTTCGTACGTCAGTTTGGCTTTTTCGTCCCACTCGCTCGAAAACACGCATTCCCCGCCCAAGTTCTGCATCGCGATGCGGAAGCCCCCGATACCTGCGAACAAGTCGATAAAGGTAAATTTGGGTTTCAAGACCGTCTGAAAAGTATCGTTGTTTTCAAAAAGGCGGTATTGTGCTGCTTTTTCTTTTAACCGTTCATCCTGCCCATCTTCCTTAATCTTGTTTTTGTAAATCAATTCGTCTTGTTTGGATGATTTCTTTGACTTTTTCGGCATGGCAGCCTGCATTTTTAACGACATCATTACTCCAAAAACGTAAAACCGCCCAGCCCTCGGTCTTCAGACGGCCTGTTACTTCCACATCCCTTCGGATATTGCGTTCAATTTTGGCAATCCAAAATTCGCGGTTGCCCTTTATTTCCGCTTTTCTCCGTTCCCAATCCTTGCCGTGCCAAAACTCGCCATCGACAAAAACGGCAACTTTATATTTTTTAAATGAAAAATCAGGTTTCCCAAAAATGCTTCCGCTATTTTTCCGATACCTGAGTCCCAAAGCCCACATCGCTTTTGCCAACACAAGCTCGGGTTTCGTCCCCTTGCTTTTGTTGGACTGCATACATTTTTTGCGTTGCTCGGGGGTTAATCTGTCCATTTCGGGCTACCTGAAAATGTGCAGGCTGCTTTCCCAGGTTCAGGCAGCCTGCACAATTATTTTGCAAACTGCTTCAAAAAGTTCAAATCGTTATCAAAAAACAGTCGCAAATCATTCACGTTGTAACGCAACATGGCGAAACGGTCGAGACCGATGCCGAAGGCGAAACCGGTGTATTTCTCGGGGTCGATATTCACGTTTTTCAACACGTTGGGATGCACCATGCCGCAGCCGCCGACTTCCAGCCATTTGCCGTTTTCGCCCATAATGTCGATTTCGGCGGACGGTTCAGTGAACGGGAAGAAAGACGGGCGGAAACGTACTTGCAAATCATCGCGTTCGAAAAAGCGGCGGATGAAATCGGTGAACACGGCTTTCAAATCGGCGAAGGTTACGCCCTCTTCCACCCACAGACCTTCAGCTTGGTGGAACATGGGCGAGTGCGTAGCATCGCTGTCCACACGGTAAACGCGGCCGGGGGCGATAATGCGGATGGGCGGCTCTTTTTTATCGAGCATATAGCGGATTTGAATCGGGGAAGTGTGCGTACGCAAAACATCGCCGTTTTCAACGTAAAACGTATCCTGCATGGCGCGGGCAGGATGGTTTGCAGGGATGTTCAAGGCTTGGAAATTGTGGAAATCATCTTCGATTTCAGGCCCATCCGCCACTTCAAAACCCATTCCGTGGAACAGCTCGACCACACGTTGCAAGGTCAGGGTTACGGGATGCAGGCTGCCACCTTCCTGAGCGCGCCCGGGCAGGGTAATGTCAAGGGCTTCGGCGGCAAGCCGGGCTTGCAGCTTGGCTTCGTTGAGGGCATCGCGTTTATTGTTAAAGGCCGTCTGAAACTGGTTTTTACACTCATTGATATGCGCACCTATGGTTTTGCGCTCTTCAGGCAACATTTGACCTAAGGTTTTCAGAAGTCCGGTCAACTCGCCAGTTTTGCCAAGATAACGGGCTTTGATTTGTTCTAGAGCGTTGAAGTCTTGCGCAGCTTCTACTGCAGCAATGCCTTCTGCAACGATACGGTTTACATTTTCCATAATATCAAGTCTGTCAATTAATGATATGCCACCTGAAACAACGAGGTCGCCTGTATAGCCTGACATATCAGACTCTTCAGACGACCTTATTTTCTTCACGGCCAATCCATTGGATAAATTTTCTGTATTTTAACGCAAATTTATTTAAAAAAATAGACTTTAAAGAAAGAAAATCAATCACATAGAATTTCCACAAACAAAGAAAAAAGGAAGCCGCAGCTTCCTTTTCAATTTTTTGGATTAAGCAGCCAAAGCAGCTTTGGCTTTTTCAACCAATTGTGCAAAAGCGGCTTTATCGAACACGGCCAAATCAGCCAATACTTTGCGGTCGATTTCGATAGAGGCGCGTTTCAGACCGTTCATAAATTTGCTGTAAGACAACCCGTTTTCACGCGTACCTGCATTGATACGGACAATCCACAATTGACGGAATTGGCGTTTGCGTTGGCGGCGGTCACGGTATGCGTATTGACCGGCTTTCATTACCGCCTGCTTGGCAACTCGGTAAACGTTTTTACGACGACCGCGATAGCCTTTGGCTAACGCGAAGATTTTTTGGTGACGGGCACGGGCGGTAACACCGCGTTTTACGCGTGGCATATTCTAAACTCCTTAAGCGTAGGGTAACATTTTAGCAACAGAAGCCAAATCGCGATCATTTACCATAGAGGTACCGCGCAATTGGCGTTTGTTTTTGGTGGTCTTTTTAGTCAAGATGTGGCGTTTGAACGCATGAGCGCGTTTCACACCGCCGTTACCCAGTACTTTAAAGCGTTTTTTCGCGCTAGACTTGGTTTTCATTTTAGGCATGGGAAAACTCCATTCGTTATCGGATAAGGCATTAGGGGGTTTTAAAACATCGGTTTCAAACACTTGAACCCACAATGCCACGGTTTTTTGCCGCAATTAAAAACTTACTCCGAAGCGGCAATCGGAGTAAGCGGAGGATTATAGCTTTATTTTTTCTTCGGCGCAATCATCATCACCATTTGGCGGCCTTCCATTTTAGGGAAAGACTCGATTTGTGCCACTTCAGCCAACTCTTCTTTTACGCGTTCAAGCAGTTGGGCACCCAATTGTTGGTGAGCCATCTCACGACCGCGGAAACGCAATGTCACTTTGACTTTGTCACCATCGGCAAGGAAGCGGTTGATGTTGCGCATCTTGATTTGATAGTCGCCTTCATCAGTACCCGGACGGAATTTAATTTCCTTGATTTGTACCTGCTTTTGGTTTTTCTTGGCTTCGTCGCGCTTCTTGGCTTGTTGGTATTTGTATTTACCGTAATCCATCAGTTTGCATACGGGCGGCTTGGCAGTCGGGGAAATTTCTACCAAATCGACATCTTGCTCTTCGGCCATAGCCAGAGCTTCACGAACTGAAACGACACCAAGCTGATCGCCTGACTCACTGATTAATCGCACTTCTTTGGCGGTAATTTCACCATTGATTCGTGCTTCGCGTTCTTGAGCGATGATGAATACTCCTATAAAAATTAATGATTGACGAGGGCGTCAGTGATTTCTTGCTGCAATTGCGCAATAAAATCATCTACATTCAAAGAACCCAAGTCTTCTGCTTTGCGGCGTACCGCAACTTTGTTTTCTTGTTTCTCTTTATCGCCGACAACGATTTGATAAGGGAAACGGTATTGGCTGTTGTCACGGATTTTGTAGCCGATTTTTTCGTTACGCAAATCCAATTCGACACGGAAGCCTGCCGCCTGCAATTTGGCAGCCACTTCGCGACAATAATCTGCTTGGTTCTCGGTGATATTCATAATCACCATTTGAACCGGCGCAAGCCACAATGGGAATGAGCCTGCATGGTTTTCAATCAGAATACCGATGAAGCGCTCCAATGAACCCAAAATAGCACGGTGCAACATTACAGGACGCGCGCGGTCGTTGTTTTCAGTTACATATTCGGCATTCAAACGCTCCGGCAATACAAAGTCCAACTGCAGGGTACCGCACTGCCAAGAGCGACCCAAGGCATCTTTGACATGATACTCAATCTTAGGACCATAGAATGCACCTTCGCTAGGCAACTCTTCCCACTCTACGCCACAAGCGGTCAATGCATCACGCAAGCCTTGTTCGGCCTTATCCCAAACTTCGTCAGAACCTGCACGTTGTTCAGGGCGGAGGGACAACTTCACAGCAACATCATGGAAGCCGAATTGTTTGTAAATACGAACCAGCAATTCATTGAATGCACGTGCTTCATCAACGATTTGATCTTCGGTACAGAAGATATGCGCATCATCTTGCACAAAACCGCGAACACGCATCAGACCATGCAATGCACCGCTTGGTTCATTGCGGTGGCAAGAACCGAACTCGGCCAAACGCATCGGCAAATCGCGATATGAGCGCAAACCGTTATTAAAAATTTGCACATGACCCGGACAGTTCATCGGTTTCACCGCGTATTCGCGTTTTTCTGAACTGGTCACGAACATATTGTCTTTATAGTTTTCCCAGTGGCCGGATTTTTCCCAGAAGGTTTTATCCATAATCTGAGGCGTTTTTACCTCTTTATAACCGGCAGCATTCAACTCTTTACGCATATGCTGTTCAATCACTTGCCACAAAGCCCAGCCTTTAGGATGCCAGAACACCATGCCCGGTGCTTCGTCTTGCAGATGGAACAGATCCAATTGCTTGCCAAGTTTGCGGTGGTCGCGCTTTTCGGCTTCTTCGATACGTTGAATATAGGCTTTCAACTCGTCTTTTGTCGCCCAAGCCGTACCGTATATGCGTTGCAGCATTTCATTGTTGCTGTCGCCGCGCCAGTATGCGCCCGCCAACTTGGTCAGTTTGAAGTTTTTCAGGAAACGGGTATTCGGAACGTGCGGGCCGCGGCACATATCGACATATTCCTGGTGATGATACATCCCCATCGCTTCCACTTCGGGCATATCGTCAATCAGGCGCAGTTTGTATTCTTCGCCGCGCTCTTGAAAAATTTTAATCGCCTCCGCACGCGGAGTCATGATTTTGACCACATCATAGTCTTGGGCAATCAATTCTTTCATACGCGCTTCAATGGCGGCAACATCTTCCGGTGTAAACGGTTTTTCCGTGGCGATGTCGTAATAAAAGCCCTCTTCAATGACGGGGCCGATAACCATTTTTGCATTAGGATAGAGTTGCTTGACGGCATGCCCGACAAGATGCGCGCAGGAATGGCGGATGATTTCGATGCCTTCCTGATCTTTCGGAGTAATGATTTGAACAGCAGAATCTTCAACAATCGGGTCGCACGCATCGACCAATTTGCCGTTTACCTTGCCTGCCACCGCCGCCTTCGCCAAACCGGCACCGATAGACGCAGCAATTTGAGCCACGGTAACGGGGGATTCGTATTGGCGGACTGAGCCGTCCGGCAAGGTAATATTCAACATCAAACGCTCCGAAAGATTAAAAAATAACGGCATAAATGCCGTTATGGGGATTTGGTAGGCACGATTGGATTCGAACCAACGACCCCCACCATGTCAAGGTGGTGCTCTAACCAACTGAGCTACGTGCCTTCAAAGAATTTTCGCATTTTATCGGGTCGTTTTAATTTTTGCAAGAGGTATATGCATTTCTTTATGCAACATTGTGGCAAGATTTGGGGATGCCGTCTGAAAAACCGTGGGAAATCATTTATAATGCCGTCTTTTAAAATATATTTCGACCCCTGTCGCCCAACTGACATTCAATCTTATGCTTAAATTTACTTTACACAAAAAAGACGGATACGCCCGACGCGGCACGCTGGAGTTGAACCACGGCAAAATCGAAACGCCCGTATTTATGCCTGTCGGTACTTACGGTTCGGTCAAAGCGATGAACCCGCAAAACCTGCACGACATCAAGGCGCAAATTATTTTGGGCAACACTTATCATTTGTGGCTGCGTCCGGGTTTGGAAGTTATCGGGCAATTCGGCGGTCTGCACGGTTTTATCGGCTGGGACAAACCGATTCTGACCGACTCGGGCGGTTTTCAGGTTTTTTCTTTGTCGGATATGCGCAAGCTGACGGAAGAAGGCTGTACGTTTAAAAGCCCGATCAACGGCGACAAACTGTTCCTCTCGCCCGAAGTGTCGATGAAAATCCAAACCGTATTGAATTCCGACATCGTGATGCAGTTGGACGAATGCACCCCTGGAGAAGCAACGCACAGCCAAGCGCAAAAATCTCTGCAAATGAGCCTGCGCTGGGCAGAACGAAGCAAAAAGGCTTTTGAAGACCTGAAAAACCCAAATGCGCTGTTTGGCATTGTACAAGGCGCGATGTATGAGGATTTGCGCGAAGAATCGCTGCGCGGTTTGGAGGAATTTGATTTTCCCGGCCTTGCCGTCGGCGGTTTGTCCGTCGGAGAACCCAAGCCCGAAATGTACCGTATGCTGCGCGCCGTCGGTCCGATGCTGCCCGAACACAAGCCGCATTACCTGATGGGCGTAGGCACGCCGGAAGACCTCGTGTACGGCGTGGCGCACGGCATCGATATGTTCGACTGCGTGATGCCCACCCGCAATGCGCGCAACGGCTGGCTGTTTACCCGTTTCGGCGATTTGAAAATCAAAAACGCCAAACACAAGCTCGACAAGCGTCCGATAGACGAAAGCTGCACCTGCTACGCCTGCCAAAACTTCAGCCGCGCCTACCTGCACCATCTGCACCGCGCCGGCGAAATCTTGGGCGCACAGCTCAACACCATCCACAATCTGCATTTCTACCAAGTCATTATGGCGGAAATGCGCGATGCCATAGAACAAGGCAAATTTGCCGACTGGCAGGCGCGATTCCACGAAAACCGCGCACGCGGTGTGGACTGACTCCCGGCAATGCCGTCTGAAGCCGCTTCAGACGGCATTTTGTCGCTTTACCCTACCCGCACTATTTTTCAGAAACCGATCATGCTTCCATTCCTTCCAGAACCCTCCCTTTCCTATACGCAACAAAACCGTACCGCCGTTTTGCTGTTGAACCTCGGCACACCCGACGCGCCGACCGCGCAGGCGGTACGACCTTATCTGAAGTCCTTTCTGACCGACCGGCGCATCGTCGAACTGCCCAAATGGCTGTGGTATCCCATTCTGCATGGTCTGGTACTGACGTTGCGCCCCAAAAAAAGCGCACACGCCTATGAAAAAATCTGGTTTAAGGAAGGTTCGCCCCTAGAAGTTTACACCGCACGCCAAGCTGCCGCGCTTGCCGAACGTATGCCCGACCTCATCGTCCGCCACGCTATGACCTACGGCAATCCTTCGGTGGCAGACGTATTGTCGGAACTGAAGGCGCAAGGCGCGGGCAGACTGCTGGTCATCCCGATGTACCCGCAATATGCCGCTTCCAGCAGCGGAGCGGCAGTAGATAAAGTGTGCGAACAATTACTGCTGCAACGGAACCAAATGAGCGTCCGCACCGTTTCGCGCTTTTATGACGATACCGGCTACATTGATGCGATGAAAAACCACATCCTCCGATATTGGGCGGAACACGGGCGCGGGAAAAAACTGATGTTGAGTTTTCACGGCGTACCGCAGAAGCACCACGACCTCGGCGACCCCTATCCCGACGAGTGCCGCCACACCGCCAAACTGCTTGCCGAAGCACTGGAACTGACCGAAGACCAATATGTCGTATCGTTCCAAAGCCAATTCGGCAGGGCAAAATGGGTTACACCGAGCACGCAGGATTTGTTCGGCAAACTGCCCAAACAGGGGGTAACCGAGCTGGACGTATTCTGCCCGGGCTTTTTGGCAGACTGTTTGGAAACCATGGAAGAAATCGCCCTGATGGGGCGCGAACAGTTTTACGAAGCAGGCGGCAAAAGCTACCGCTATATCCCCTGCCTCAACGACAACCCCGACTGGATAGACGCACTCGTCGCACTTGCCGAAGAAAACCTTGGTGGCTGGCGTTGAAACTGTTTGACCCATGTCTAAAATGCCGTCTGAACGCCGTGTTCAGACGGCATTTTCCCGCTACTTTAGCGTATGATGGCATCTATGCTGAACAACACATCAAGTGCAACCTTATAGTGGATTAAATTTAAACCAGTACGGCGTTGCCTCGCCTTGCCGTACTATT
>NZ_JAGTUI010000001.1:85719-126714 GCF_018224585.1 Neisseria sp. Marseille-Q1983 | reverse complement strand
ATCGATACTCATCAAGTATGATATCTTTATTTGCATTAAATTTATTTCTGATAGCAGCTGATGGTATGAGGTAGTACCGATAATTCCAAATTGCCATTTTTATTTACTCCTATATTTATTATCTAATGAAACCAATTCCCGGCTTTCAGACGACCTTTTATCAAATATTATCGGCAGCGGCTCAATGCCAACTTTAAACCTGCTCCGATTTCTTCAGGGCTGTTATCCAATGATAAAATTACATCGTCTGCATCAATGGCATCCCACGCTTCCAGCTTGACATGGCGGCTCGGGCTGATTTTCAGGCAGCCGTTGTGCAGCCAAATATCCACGCTCATCATGTTTTTAAATAGGGCGCGTCTGGTTTTATAGCCCAAGTTCCCGCATAGCTTGGCAACCCAATCCTCATAGCGTTGCCGAATTTTTTCGGTATCAAAAAAATCTTGGTCTTCTGGACTGTCATAAACGAAAGTCCTGCTGTTTGCCAACGCTTGCAAGACCGTCGTGCCTAAAGTTTCATTGTCGGTATCCAATGGCAGGATATGGGGGGGGATATAGGTGGTCTGGAGCATATCGCCCAAATCCTGACCATGTTTGAACAATCAAGGCTCTTTCATTTGCCTTATAGCCAGCCCAATAATCTTGTTCTTGATTGAAAGTCATTTATTCGATCTCCGTAATTTCGACTGTAATGTTTTGACTTTTGCCATACTCTACCACGCGTTGCAACTGCCATCTTTGCTCCTTTACAGCCCCAAAAGTTTTTATATAAATAAATTGCCCTCCCCATTCTTTTGCCTCCTGAAACACAAATGCCGTCTGAAGCCTTTCAGACGGCATTTGTTGCTTTATATTCATTCTGTCTGCTTAGGCAAATTGCCGTGTAAAACCGACAAACTCCTCTTTTTTCGATTTAGCCCTGCCTGAATCGATGGCTTCCCGTGCGGCAGATATGCCGTCTGAAAGCGAAGCAGCGATATTTCCGGCATACAGGGCGGCGGCGGTATTAAGCAATACGATATCGCGCGCCGCCCCTTCTCTTCCTTCCAATACCTCGTTCATTTTCAACAAAGATTCCTGAGTATTGGCAACTTTGATTTCATCCAAATTGCGGCGGGTTTCGATACCGAAATCTTCTGGGCGGATGTCGTATTCGCTGATTTTTCCGTCTTTGAGTTCGGCAACGCGCGTTTTGCCCGTCAGTGTAATTTCATCCAAACCGCCCTCCCCGCAAACAACCAAAACGTGTTTGGAACCAAGTTGTTGCAATACTCTGGAAAGAATACCGCACAAATCGGTGTGGAACACGCCCAAAAGTTGGTTTGGCGCGCCCGCAGGATTGGTCAATGGGCCCAATATATTGAAAATACTTCGGAAACCGAGCGAACGGCGCACCGGGGCGACATAGCGCATGGCACTGTGGTGATTGGGCGCGAACATAAACCCGATGCCGGTCTGCCTGATACTTTGGGCAATCTGTTCGGGAGTCAGGTTGAGGTTTGCGCCCATTTGCTCCATCACGTCAGCCGCACCGCTGGAGGAAGAGACCGACCGGCCTCCGTGTTTGGCAACCTTCGCGCCTGCCGCTGCGGCAACAAACATCGAAGTTGTCGAAATATTGAAGGTTTTCGCACCATCCCCGCCCGTACCGACGATATCGACCAGCCCGTCCGCATCCTCCAGCGGCACTTTTGTCGCAAACTCGCGCATCACGGCGGCGGCGGCGGTGATCTCGGAAACGGTTTCAACCTTGATACGCAATCCTGTCAAAATGGCCGCTATCTGCTCCGGCGGAACCTGTCCACTCATAATCTGACGCATCAAGTCGGTCATTTCATCGTAAAACAACTCGTTATTGCTGATTAATCGTTCGATGGCCTGTTGCGGTGTAATCATTTTTTTGTCCTCCGTTCAATATTCGGACGAAAATGCCGTCTGAAGGGCTTCAGACGGCATCGCGTCAGATTTTTTGCGGTTTGAAGTTTTGAAATTCGATTAAAAAATTGTTCAACATATCATGTCCGTGTTCGGTCAAGAGGGCTTCGGGGTGAAACTGCACGCCCTCGACGGCATATTCCTTATGGCGCACACCCATAATCTCGCCGTCTTCCGTCCAAGCCGTGATTTCCAAGCAATCCGGCAACGTGCCGCGTTCGATAACGAGGCTGTGATAACGCGTACAGGTAACCGGATTGGGCAAACCCTTAAACATACCCTTGCCCGAATGGTACACGGGCGACACCTTGCCGTGCATCAGCGTTTTAGCGCGGACTATCCTGCCGCCGAACGCCTCGCCTATCGTCTGATGCCCGAGGCACACGCCCATAATCGGCAGCCGGCCGGCAAAATGGCGCATCGCCGCCACGGAAATCCCCGCTTCTTTGGGCGAACACGGACCGGGCCCGATAACGAGATATTGCGGATTCAAGGCCTCGATTTCCTCCAACGTAATATCATCGTTGCGGCGCACGGCGACTTCCTGCCCCAATTCTGCGAAATACTGGACGATGTTGTAAGTAAAACTGTCGTAATTGTCGATAAACAAAAGCATTTTATGATTAACCTATTGATTTATAATTTGTTTATTATTAACTGTATTTCCGATACCCACATCCATAACCCTTATATCTTAGCGTGCCCGATGCGCCCTCGTGAATCTGGCGCAGAGCCTCGCGTTCTGACGAGTACGCCATTTTGCCACCTTTTCGACCGTTCGGGAACGTGCCGTTTTTATGCACTCATAAATTTTGGTTATCCCGCAGCCGAACATAATGGGCAAACATAGCGGAATCTGCGTCAACATCAACCGCGCCCCCGAATGACGGCGGATACAAATGAACACCGCCCAATGCCGCAACCGTTTCATTTGAAAAACTTTTGCCTATGCCCTCTGAGTATTCTCAAAATCTTATGATATAATGAATGTAATGTTATATAATAACAGACTTTTGAAATGCGACGAGAAGCCAAAATGGCACAAACTACACTCAAACCCATTGTTTTATCAATTCTTTTAATCAACACACCCCTCCTCGCCCAAGCGCATGAAACTGAGCAATCGGTGGGCTTGGAAACGGTCAGCGTCGTCGGCAAAAGCCGTCCGCGCGCCACTTCGGGGCTGCTGCACACTTCGACCGCCTCCGACAAAATCATCTCCGGCGATACCTTGCGCCAAAAAGCCGTCAACTTGGGCGACGCTTTGGACGGCGTTCCGGGCATCCACGCTTCGCAATACGGCGGCGGCGCGTCCGCTCCCGTCATTCGTGGTCAAACAGGCAGGCGGATTAAGGTTTTGAACCATCACGGCGAAACGGGCGATATGGCGGATTTTTCGCCCGATCACGCCATTATGGTAGATACCGCCTTGTCGCAACAGGTTGAAATCCTGCGCGGGCCGGTTACGCTCTTGTACAGCTCGGGCAATGTGGCGGGGCTGGTCGATGTTGCCGATGGCAAAATCCCCGAAAAAATGCCTGAAAACGGCGTATCGGGCGAACTCGGATTGCGTTTGAGCAGCGGCAATCTGGAAAAACTCACGTCCGGCGGCATCAATATCGGTTTGGGCAAAAACTTTGTATTGCACACGGAAGGGCTGTACCGCAAATCGGGGGATTACGCCGTACCGCGTTACCGCAATCTGAAACGCCTGCCCGACAGCCACGCCGATTCGCAAACGGGCAGCATCGGGCTGTCTTGGGTGGGCGAAAAAGGCTTTATCGGCGCAGCATACAGCGACCGCCGAGACCAATACGGCCTGCCTGCCCACAGCCACGAATACGATGGTTGCCACGCCGACATCATCTGGCAAAAGAGCTTGATTAACAAAGGCTATTTGCGGCTTTATCCGCACTTGTTGACCGAAGAAGACGTTGATTACGACAATCCGGGCTTGAGCTGTGGTTTCCACGACGACGATAATGCACACGCACACACCCACAGCGGCAGACCGTGGATAGACCTGCGCAACAAACGCTACGAACTCCGCGCCGAATGGAAGCAGCCGCTCCCCGGTTTTGAAGCCCTGCGCGTGCACCTGAACCGCAACGACTACCGCCACGACGAAAAAGCAGGCGATGCAGTAGAAAACTTCTTCAACAACAAAACACACAACGCCCGCATCGAGTTGCGCCACCAACCCATAGGCCGTCTGAAAGGCAGCTGGGGCGTGCAATATTTACAACAAAAATCCAGTGCTTTATCTGCCACATCCGAAGCGGTCAAACAACCGATGCTGCTTGACAACAAAGTGCAACATTACAGCTTTTTCGGTGTAGAACAGGCAAACTGGGACAACTTCACGCTAGAAGGCGGCGTACGCATGGAAAAACAAAAAGCCTCCATCCAGTACGACAAAGCATTGATTGATCGGGAAAACTACTACAACCACCCCCTGCCCGACCTCGGCGCGCACCGCCAAACCGCCCGCTCGTTCGCACTTTCGGGCAACTGGTATTTCACGCCGCAACACAAACTCAGCCTGACCGCCTCCCATCAGGAACGTCTGCCGTCAACGCAAGAACTGTACGCACACGGCAAACACGTCGCCACCAACACCTTTGAAATTGGCAACAAACACCTCAAAAAAGAGCGTTCCAACAACATCGAACTCGCGCTGGGCTACGAAGGCGACCGCTGGCAATACAATCTGGCGCTCTACCGCAACCGCTTCGGCAACTACATTTACGCCCAAACCTTAAACGACGGACGCGGCCCCAAATCCATTGAAGACGACAGCGAAATGAAGCTCGTGCGCTACAACCAATCCGGTGCGGACTTTTACGGCGCGGAAGGCGAAATCTACTTCAAACCGACACCGCGCTACCGCATCGGCGTTTCCGGCGACTATGTACGAGGCCGTCTGAAAAACCTGCCTTCCCTACCCGGCAGAGAAGATGCCTACGGCAACCGTCCTTTCATTGCACAGGATAACCAAAACGCCCCCCGCGTTCCGGCTGCGCGCCTCGGCTTCCACCTGAAAGCCTCGCTGACCGACCGCATCGATGCCAATTTGGACTACTACCGCGTGTTCGCCCAAAACAAACTCGCCCGCTACGAAACACGCACGCCCGGACACCATATGCTCAACCTCGGCGCAAACTACCGCCGCAATACGCGCTATGGCGAGTGGAATTGGTACGTCAAAGCCGACAACCTGCTCAACCAATCCGTTTACGCCCACAGCAGCTTCCTCTCTGATACGCCGCAAATGGGCCGCAGCTTTACCGGCGGCGTAAACGTGAAGTTTTAAAAGCGGAAACGCAGGCAGCCTGAAAAACACCCGTAGGTCGGATACTTGTATCCGACACCAAAAGTTTCCTTGAAATCAAAATGTCGGATTCGAGAATCCGACCTACTGCTGCTAATCTACGTCGGCTCCAAACAAAAAGCCATGTTTTAAGCCGTCCGATATGAATTAATCTTGACGTATTTTTTTTTTTTTTTACTATAATTAATAAATAAGCTGCTTTGTTATTTTTTCGTTTATAAATTCAGAAGGAATAAAATTGAAACCTTATTTGTTGATTGTAGTATGTTTTTTAACCGGATGCGGTGTGCGTTCCGTGCGACTGCCCGAATGGCAGGCAATTGATGGCAGCCGCACTGATGGTACGGTTACTTTGGCTTATGAGCAAAATTTCCGCTCCCGCTTAATACCCCGCATAGGACAAGATAACGAGGTGGCGAAAACTCGTTGCCGAGTTTGGGGTTACAACAGTGCTGAGGCGTTTGGCGGTTCAACACGAAGCTGCGTGGCAACTCCCGCACGCGCCAATGCCAAAGTGCCGTGTCTGATTTGGCGATTTGAAAAACGCTATCAATGTACCAACCATGTCAGCGATAAAGTGCAACACACACCAGTGCAATACACGCCAATGCAACAGCAGCCCATTCAAAACAACATCACGATTGAATTAAGTCCCACCAACGTACCGCAAGTTAAAACGAAACAAACCAAATAGGCAACCTGAAAACCCATTTCAGGCTGCCTGAGACCTTTGTAAAATTCCCCAAAATCCCCTAAAGTCCCACCAAGACATTTAGGGGATTTTCCATGAGCACCTTCTTCCGGCAAACCGCCCAAGCCATGATTGCCAAACATATCGACCGCTTCCCACTATTGAAGTTGGATCAAGTGATTGATTGGCAGCCGATCGAACAGTACCTGAATCGTCAAAGAACCCGTTACCTCCGAGACCACCGCGGCCGTCCCGCCTATCCCCTGTTGTCCATGTTCAAAGCCGTCCTGCCCGGACAATGGCACAGCCTCTCCGATCCCAAACTCGAACACAGCCTCATCACCCGCATCGACTTCAACCTGTTTTGCCGTTTTTAGGCAAACAAAAAAGGTTTTCAGACGGCAGTCTGAAAACCTTTTTCTTACTTTAAATCAATTTTAAAACCAGCAATTAATCTTTCAACACATCTTGCACAGCCGCTTGAATCTTGGCAGCAGCTTCGATTTAGTGCTGTTCAGCAGATTGGTTTGCCGCTGTTTCAACCGGAGCAGTTTGTAAAGCAGGCTCAGATTCAGGCTCGGATTCGATTTGCGGCGCAGTCAGCGGCAAACGCGCCAATACAGTTTTTACGCCGGTAACTTTATCGCCAATCGCCACTTGCGCCTGCGCATCGACAGGCAGATACATATCCACGCGCGAACCGAAGCGGATAAAGCCATAGCGTTCGCCGCGAGACAGTTTTGCACCTGCTTGGGTGTAGCACAAAATACGGCGCGCCACCAAACCGGCCACTTGAACAAAAGTAATTTCACGACCTGAAGCCGTAGTCGCCAAAACCGCATTACGTTCGTTTTCCGTGCTGGCTTTGTCCAAATCCGCATTCACGAATTTGCCTTTGTTATAGACCACTTTTGTTACCGTACAATCGGCAGGCGATTTTTGCGAATGCACGTTGAACACGTTCATAAAAATACTGATTTTCAAAGCATCGACATCACGATACGGATCGCGTGCGCGCTCGACCACCACGATACGGCCGTCAACCGGGCTCAACACCGCTTCAGGATTTTGCGGAATCTCACGCGCAGGGTCGCGGAAAAACTGCAAAGCAAATACGGTAAACACCCAAAACGGCAAAGACCACCAGCCGCAGCACATCGACACCAGCAGGCTCAAAGCCAAACCGCCGCCGATAATCGGCCAGCCCTCACGGGCGATAATCGGGTGGGGGTAAAGACGGTTCATTTGTCATCCTTTTATTCAAGCGGGTTAAAATTGCCGACATTATAGCGGAATCTGCCGTACTCCGCTGGCAAATGCCGTCTGAATCCTGCTTAAGACGTTATTTGATAAAGTGCTACAATAGCCGTTTCCTTCTTTTTCAGACGGCATTCACCATGTGCAACCATCATCCCCAACATTCGCACGACAACGACACCATCCGCATCCGCGGCGCGCGCACGCATAATTTGAAAAACATCGATTTGGACATTCCGCGCCACAAGCTCGTGGTCATAACAGGATTGTCGGGCAGCGGCAAGTCGTCGCTGGCGTTTGACACGCTGTATGCCGAAGGGCAACGGCGTTATGTCGAGAGCCTTTCCGCCTATGCGCGGCAGTTTTTGCAGATGATGGACAAACCCGATGTCGATTTGATCGAAGGCCTCTCGCCTGCGATTTCCATCGAGCAGAAATCCACCAGCCACAACCCGCGTTCCACCGTCGGCACGGTTACGGAAATCCACGACTACCTGCGCCTTTTGTACGCCCGCGTCGGCACGCCGTATTGCCCCGAACACAAGCTGCCGCTATCCAGCCAAACCGTGTCGCAGATGGTCGATGCCGTGTTGAAGCTGCCGGAAGGCACGCGCGTGATGATTCTTGCACCGGCGGTGCGCGAGCGTAAGGGCGAGTTTGTCGATTTCTTTGCCGACTTGCAGGCGCAGGGTTTTGCGCGGGTGCGCGTGGACGGCGAAGTCTATCAGTTGGACGAAGTGCCGAAGCTGGAAAAAAACATCAAACACAATATCGACGTGGTCATCGATCGCGTGAAAGTGAAGGCGGACATCAAGCAGCGGCTGGCGGAAAGTTTTGAAACCGCGCTGCGCCACGGCAACGAGCGCGCGCTGGCGATGGAAATGGACAGCGGCGAAGAACATTGGTTTTCCGCGCGTTTCGCCTGCCCCGTGTGTTCGTACAGCCTGCCTGAATTAGAGCCACGCCTCTTTTCGTTCAACAATCCGATGGGTTCCTGCCCGACTTGCGACGGCTTGGGCAACACCAATTTCTTCGACCCCGAAAAAGTGGTCGCCCACCCCGAATTGTCATTGGCAACGGGCGCGATTGACGGCTGGGACAAACGCAACCAGTTCTATTTCCAAATGATTCAGTCGCTGGCGCGGCATTACGGTTTCGACGTGCAGGCTGCTTGGGAAACGCTACCTGAAAAAGTCAAAAAAGTCGTGTTGCACGGCTCGGGCAAAGAAGTCATTGATTTTACTTACCTGTCCGAACGCGGCACCACCTTCAACCGCAGCCATGCCTTTGAAGGCATCATCCCCAATCTTGAACGCCGCTACCGCGAAACCGACAGCGAAACCGTGCGCGAAAAACTGCGTGAATACCAGAACCACCGCGCCTGCCCAAGCTGCGGCGGCGCACGTTTGCGCAAAGAAGCCCGCTACGTTTACGTCAGCGGCGAACCGTTACACGAAGTCTCCGCCTGGCCGCTGACCAAAACCCACCAATTCTTTGAAACGCTGGATTTGGACGGCAACAAAAAACAAATCGCCGAAAAAATCCTCAAAGAAATCACCGAGCGGCTCGGCTTCCTGATTAACGTCGGGCTGGATTACCTGAATTTAAGCCGCTCCGCCGAAACCCTATCCGGCGGCGAAGCCCAGCGCATCCGCCTCGCCAGCCAAATCGGCAGCGGCCTGACCGGCGTAATGTATGTGTTGGACGAGCCCTCCATCGGCCTGCACCAGCGCGACAACGACCGCCTGCTCGCCACCCTCAAACGCCTGCGCGACTTGGGCAACAGCGTGATTGTGGTCGAACACGACGAAGACGCCATCCGCGAAGCCGATTTCGTCGTCGATATGGGCCCGGGCGCGGGCGAACACGGTGGCAACGTACTGATTGCCGACACCCCCGAAAACGTCGCCAAATGCGAAAACTCCGTTACCGGACAATACCTCAGCGGCAAAAAATCCATTGCCGTGCCGTCTGAACGCACGCCCATCAATCCCGACCGAATGCTCGTCCTCAAAGGCGCGCGCGGCAACAACCTCAAAAACGTTACCCTCGAACTGCCGCTCGGATTGATTACCTGCATCACCGGCGTATCCGGCAGCGGCAAGTCCACCCTGATTAACGACACCCTCGCCAAAATCACCGCCCGCGAACTCAACCGCGCCCAAGAAGAACCCGCCCCATACGACGACATCCAAGGTTTGCAACACCTTGATAAAGTGATTAATGTCGATCAATCCCCCATCGGCCGCACCCCGCGTTCCAACCCCGCCACCTACACCGGCCTGTTCACCCCCATCCGCGAACTCTTCGCCGGCGTCCCCCTCTCGCGCGAACGCGGCTACAACGTCGGCAGATTCTCCTTCAACGTCAAAGGCGGCCGCTGCGAAGCCTGCCAAGGCGACGGCGTCATCAAAGTCGAAATGCACTTCCTGCCCGACGTGTACGTCCCCTGCGAAGTCTGCCACGGCAAACGCTACAACCGCGAAACGCTCGAAATCCAATACAAAGGCAAAAACATCAGCCAAGTCCTCGACATGACCGTCGAAGAAGCCCGCGAATTTTTCGACGCCGTCCCCGCCGTATCGCGCAAACTGCAAACCCTCATGGACGTAGGCCTGGGCTACATCCGCCTCGGCCAGTCCGCCACCACCCTCTCCGGCGGCGAAGCCCAGCGCGTCAAACTCGCCCTCGAACTCTCCAAACGCGACACGGGGCGGACTTTATACATATTGGACGAACCCACCACCGGCCTGCACTTCGCCGACATCGCACTGCTGCTGGAAGTGATAGGCCGTCTGAAAGGCAAAGGCAACTCGATTGTGATTATCGAGCATAATCTGGACGTGATTAAAACTGCGGATTGGATTGTGGACTTGGGGCCGGAAGGCGGCGATGGCGGGGGGAGGATTATTGCTTCAGGTAGCCCCGAGCAGGTGGCGAAGGTTAAGGGGAGTTATACCGGGAAGTATTTGAAAGTGGTTTTGAAGTAAACGGAAGGATATAAAAAATGAACAATAATTTTGACCGCAGCAAGCATATCTATCATAACGAAGCCTTTGTGGAACTGGTTAAAGATGCCATACGCTTTTTTCACGGTACGCCCGTTCATACACTTCCCCCACCCGAACAGTTCAAAGGCGCAGGGGTTTATGCGATTTACTATATCGGTAGCAATCCATTGTACAAACAATATGCGGACTGGAACAGATTATCCTACAATGCGCCAATTTATGTCGGCAAGGCCGTCCCCAAAGGCTGGCGGCAAGCAAGAAATTCTGATAATACGTTAAACCAATCAACCGAACTGTTCCACCGGTTAAAAGAACACGGTAGGAGTATTGCCGCTGTTTCTGATTTAAATCCTTCTGATTTCATGTGCAGATTTGTTATCTTTGAAGGTGACGGTTCTGACATGATAGGCACAATCGAAGCCGCCCTGATTAAATTACACAAACCTCTATGGAACTCTTGTGTCGATGGTTTCGGAAACCACGACCCCGGAAAAGGCCGTTACGAACAAGCCAAATCGGATTGGGATATCCTTCATAGCGGGCGGGTTTGGGCGGATAGGCTGAACGGCATACCGAATAACTATGAGTCCATACTTGAAAACATCAACACACATTTAGAGATAATAAAGAGAAAATAAGCTATGAAGTCTTTGGAAATTTTTTCCGGTGCTGGTGGTTTGGCAAAAGGCCTTGAACTTGCAGGATTCCAACATGCATCTTTTATTGAACTCAATAAAGATGCATGCAATTCTTTGAGAAGCAACTTTAACCCCAAGCTTGTTTATCAGGGAGATGTGGCGGATTTTGATCTTTCCAGTCAGGAAGGCATAGAAGTCATTGCAGGCGGTCCTCCTTGCCAACCCTTTTCATTGGGCGGGAAACACCTTGCCCATGAAGACAGAAGGGATATGTTTCCTCATGCAGTCAGATATGTGGAGTATTATCGCCCCAAGGCTTTTATCTTTGAGAATGTAAAAGGACTTTTAAGAAAATCATTCGCTGATTATTTTGAATATATCCTGCTTCGGCTTACTTATCCGAATCTTGGTATTTTTCAGAATGAAGATTGGAAAGGCCATCTGGCTCGGCTGAAAGAGATTAAATTCAACTTATATGAAGGAATCAAATATAAGGTTTCATATCAATTGTTGAATGCAGCTGATTACGGAGTACCACAAAAACGCGAACGTGTGGTTATCGTAGGTATCCGGGCCGATTTGGATATTGATTGGAAATTCCCAAAAGAAACGCATTCCGAAGACAGGTTGAATTGGGAAAAGTATGTAACGGGGGAATACTGGGGAAAACACAACGAACCCAAAAGATTCAATAAAGATATTGCTGAAAAGTTACAAAAAAAATACGGTATATTTGAACCGGAAAAAAAACCTTGGCAAACGGTAAGGGATACCTTGTCCGACATCCCGCATCCTTTGGGGAATCATAAAATTACAGGACATGAATATAGGGATGGCGCAAGAATTTATCCCGGACACACGGGAAGCGGGATAGACGAACCGTCCAAAACCATTAAAGCAGGTGGGCATGGCGTTCCCGGCGGAGAAAATATGATTCGCTATGATGATGGAACAGTCAGATACTTTACCAGCTATGAAGCCAAACTTCTTCAAACATTCCCTGAAGAATTTGTCATTTCCGGGGCTTGGGGAGAAGCAATGCGGCAAATCGGCAATGCTGTTCCTGTCAAATTGTCGGAAATTTTAGGCAAACATCTGATGGGGGTATTGTCGGAGAAAAACAGCCTGCACAACTAATCCGTCCAATGCGTGTGTGCGGTACGCACGCACGCGGTTGCTTGATTGACGGTTTGCCGTTTCAACTTTTAACTTCGTTGAAGCTAGCGCTTTCACACGGCCTCCAATGCCGTCTGAAAACATCAGCTTCAACAAAGTTAAAAACTTAAACAACAAACTATTCCTTCTTCAACACACGAACTATAAACAAAAATCCTATGGCGCGTTATCGCAGAAACTTCATTGCCGGCGGCACATTCTTTTTCACCGTCAAACTCGCCGCCCCAAAATCGCGTCTGCTTGTCGAACATATCGGCTTCGCGGGCAGCATATATGGATGTACAAACAATATCCCTTTGAAACCGTCGCCGTATGCGTGCTGCCGAACCACATTCACACCATTTGGACGCTGCTACCCGACGATGCGGATTATTCCCTACTCCGGCGGCTGATTAAAACCAAATTCTCCGCATATTCCCCTCATACTAAAAACTTATCCGCCGGCAAACAGCGGCGGAACGAACGCGGTATTTGGCAACGGCGTTTTTACGAACACACCGTGCGCGACGAAACGGATTTGCAGCATCGTGCGGACTACATCCATTCCAATCCTATCAAACAAAGAATGTCGCATGCTAAAACAGAATCCTGCAAAAAATAATATCAGTCTTTTCAAATGCGATACTTATCATTCCCTGACTTCAAAAAAATATGTGCAACCTAACTTACGGGTTTGCTCCCGTTTGACCGATAAATATTCTGACTGCCTCAAAGGGCAAAAATATAGTGGATTAAATTTAAATCAGGACAAGGCGACGAAGCTGCAGACAGTACAGATAGTACGGCAAGGCGAGGCAACGCTGTACTGGTTTAAATTTAATCCACTATAATGTGGGTATGTTGAGGCTGCCTCTTTTTTGAAACAACAAAAAAATGCCGTCTGAAACCCGATTTCCAGTTTCAGACGGCATTTGATGTTCAATCAGTTGTCAAACCTGATTATGCCAAACCTTTTGCTTTCAACACTTCCAGCATGGTAGTGCCCAACTCGGCAGGGCTGCGGGTGTAGGCGATGCCGGCTTTTTCGAAAGCGGCGAATTTTTCCTCGGCAGTACCTTTACCGCCGGAGATAATCGCACCGGCGTGACCCATACGTTTGCCTTTAGGAGCGGTAACACCAGCAATGTAACCTACAACAGGTTTGGTTACGTTGGATTGGATGTATTCGGCTGCTTCTTCTTCCGCAGTACCGCCGATTTCACCAATCATAATGATGGCGTCGGTATCTGGGTCTTCTTGGAAGAGTTTCAGTGCGTCGATTTGGTTCATACCAGGAATCGGGTCGCCGCCGATACCGATACAGGTTGATTGACCCAAGCCCAGTTTGGTAGTTTGTGCCACGGCTTCGTAAGTCAATGTACCGGAACGAGAAATAATACCGATGCGGCCCTGAGTGTGGATGTGACCCGGCATAATACCGATTTTGCACTCGCCCGGAGTAATCACGCCCGGGCAGTTAGGGCCGACCAAGCGGGTACCGTTGCCGTTGGTTTCCAAGTAGCGTTTGGCTTTGAGCATGTCCAAAGTAGGCACGCCTTCGGTAATCACAACGATCAAGCCTACGCCTGAATCAACCGCTTCAATGATAGAGTCCAAAACAAACGGAGCGGGAACGTAAATTACAGATGCGTCCGCGCCGGTTTCTTTAACGGCTTCTTTCATGGTGTTGAACACAGGCAGGTTCAGGTGGGTTTGACCGCCTTTGCCCGGGGTAACGCCGCCAATGACTTTAGTGCCGTAAGCCAGAGCTTGTTCGGAGTGGAAAGTACCGTTTTTACCGGTGAAACCTTGAACCAATACTTTGGTGTCTTTATTAATCAATACGCTCATTCTTTTCTCCTTAGGCGTTTACGGCTGCAACAATTTTTTCGGCTGCGTCATTCAGGCCGTCGGCGGAAGTCAGTTTCAGACCTGATTCGTTCAGGATTTTCGCGCCGAGTTCGGCGTTGTTACCTTCCAAACGAACAACGACAGGAACGTTGACGTTGATTTCTTTAACGGCTGCCACGATGGCTTCCGCAATCATGTCGCAACGGACGATACCGCCGAAGATGTTGATTAATACGCCTTTAACGGATTTGTCTTCCAAAATCAGTTTGAACGCTTCAACCACGCGGTCTTTGGTTGCGCCGCCACCAACGTCCAAGAAGTTGGCAGGTTGGCCGCCTTTGAGTTTGATGATGTCCATAGTAGCCATCGCCAAACCGGCACCATTAACCATACAGCCGATGTTGCCTTCCAAGGCAACATAGTTCAGGTCGAATTCGGAAGCTTTCAGCTCACGTTCGTTTTCTTGAGATTTGTCGCGCAATTCGGCGATTTTCGGCAGGCGGTAGAGCGCGTTGCTGTCGATGCCGATTTTGCCGTCCACGCAAGCCAGTGCGCCGTTTTCGCGAACTGCCAATGGGTTTACTTCAAACAGGGCGAAGTCGTTGTCGACAAACGCTTTGTACGCACCGGTCATCAGTTTGACGAACTCGTTGATTTGTTTGTCTTTCAAGCCCAGTTGGAACGCCACTTCGCGCGCTTGGCAAGGTTGCAGGCCGACCAGCGGATCAACGGTTACTTTGAAGATTTTTTCAGGAGTTTCGGCAGCAACTTTTTCAATTTCCACGCCGCCTTCGGTAGAAGCCATGAATGTAATGCGGCGGGTAGAACGGTCAACCACTGCGCCCAAGTACAGCTCGGTTTGAACCGGATACATGTCTTCGCAAACCAAAACGCTGTTGACAGGTTGACCGTTGGCATCGGTTTGGTAAGTTACCAAGTTGGTGCCAATCAGGCTTTCAGCCACTTCTTTGGCTTCTTCGCGGCTTTTGACGACTTTTACGCCGCCTGCTTTACCGCGACCGCCGGCGTGTACTTGTGCTTTGACAACGGCGAATTTGCCGCCCAATTTGTCGTAAGCGGCTGCGGCTTCTTCGCCGTTGTGCGCCAAAATACCGCCTTGTACGGGCAAACCGTAGCTAGCCAGCAGTTCTTTAGCCTGATACTCGTGTAGATTCATGGATTTCTCCTTAAGGTGAGTGGGTCTTAGGAATCGCCCTGCGGACAATCCTATATTTTCAGACGGCACTATTGTTTACTGAAAGGCAGCCACATCCGCGCCAACAAATACATAACTGCACCGCCGACTCCGAGAATAAAAAAGACGATGCCTTTTTTACGCGAATTCGGGCAGAGCAGATAAACGGCAAGGCTGAAACTGATAAACAACAATGCCACGCGCCAAACCAATTCTTTATCTTTGAAACGGTTGAGCGTATAAGTTTCGGTCATCATCACATACATCTGCCATAATGCGGCCATACACATGCTGATGATGCCCATCGGTATAAAGAAAATACCGACTATTTCTTTGTTCATAATGAATGTAAATGCTGTTTGTTTGCCTGACGGAATTATAAATCAGAAAACGAAGCTCTCGGAACATTCAATTTGTCGAAGGTCTTAAGGCCGTCTGAAAAGTTTCAGACGGCCTTAATGTCTATCAACCGTGCAAAGCGCGTTTGTCGGCCGCCAATGCAGCTTCGTGAACCACTTCGGACAAAGTTGGGTGTGCATGGATGATGCGGGCGATGTCTTCGCTGCTGGCGAAGAATTCGAGCGCAGTCACGCCTTCGGTAACCAATTCGCTGACAACCGGGCCGATCATGTGTACGCCCAAGATACGGTCGGTTTTGGCATCTGCCAACACTTTAACCGTACCTTTGGCTTTGCCCATGGCCAATGCACGACCGTTTGCACCGAAACCGGAAGTACCTTTTTTGTACTCCACGCCCTCGGCTTTGAGCTGCTCTTCGGTTTTACCCACCCAAGCGATTTCAGGGTCGGTGTAAATCACGAACGGTACGTTGTTGAAGTCGATATGCGGTTTTTGACCGGCAATGCGCTCGGCAACGGCAACGCCTTCGTCGCTGGCTTTGTGTGCCAACATCGGGCCGCGAACTACGTCGCCGATTGCCCATACGTTAGGCAGGTTGGTACGGCATTCGCCATCTACCTTAATAAAGCCACGCTCGTCTTTTTCCAAGCCTACGGCTTCGGCGTTCAGGCCTTTGGTGTTTGGAATACGGCCGATGGCAACGATCAGTTTGTCGAATACTTCGGTTTTGGCTTCGCCGGCAGCAGTTTCGTAAGCAACGGAAACGCCTTTGCCTTCAGATTTGATGTCGCCGATTTTCACGCCCAATTCAATGCTCAAACCTTGCTCTTTGGTGAAGTATTTGAAGGCTTCTTTTGCGATTTGTTGGTCGGCGGTAGCCAGGAAGGTCGGCGCGGCTTCAAGAATGGTAACTTCTGCACCCACGCGGTTCCATACGGAACCCATTTCCAAACCAATCACACCGGAACCGATCACGCCGAGTTTGGCAGGTACTTCGGTCAGGTTCAATGCGCCTTCGTTGTCCAATACGTTCACATTGTCGATAGCGACTTGTGGCAGCGGACGCGGTACGGAACCGGTCGCTACGATGACGTGTTTGGCTTCGATAACGGTTTTCTCGCCTTTGTTATCGACTTCGATTTGGTAAGCATCGCCATTTTTACCGGCAAAGGAAGCAGTACCGAACAGGCTGGTTACTTTGTTTTTTTGGAACAGGAATTTCACGCCGCCGGTCAGTTTGGTTACGATGGCATCTTTGCGCTCAATCATTTTGGCCGCGTCGAATTTTACGTCGCCGACAGTGATACCGTGTTCGGCAAAATCGTGTTGCGCAGCGTGGAAATGTTCGCTGGATTGTAACAGGGCTTTAGAAGGGATACAGCCTACGTTCAAGCAAGTACCGCCCAATGCAGGGGCATTGCCTGCTTTGTTAACGCCTGCGTCAACACAAGCGGTTTTGAAACCCAGTTGCGCGGCACGGATGGCGGCAACGTATCCGCCCGGGCCTGCACCAATCACTACTACATCATATTGAGACATCGTGTCATCCTTTGCTTTTAGCAGTATCTCAAAATAAAAACGATACTTTTCGTTTCTTTTTTTATTTTGAATGACTGCGTTTTGATGGTTTTAAGAAAAAGCCGTCTGAAAGTCCATATCTGCCGATTCATTCGAATCAAATGTTTCAGACGGCCTCAATCGTTCGTTGAGCCTATTGTAGCACGATACTACATTACGCTACATCTAAATAAAAATTCAGACGGCCTTTTCATTAATAAATAAAAGGCCGTCTGAAACGATTACAGATCCAACAACAGGCGGGCCGGGTCTTCCAACGCGTCTTTAATGGCTACCAAGGTCAATACAGCTTCGCGGCCATCAATGATACGGTGGTCGTAAGACAGAGCCAGATACATCATTGGACGGACAACAACTTGGCCGTTTTCAACCACAGCGCGCTCTTTAGTGGCGTGCATACCCAAAATCGCAGATTGAGGCGGGTTGATAATCGGGGTGGACATCATAGAACCGAAAGTACCGCCGTTGGTAATACTGAATGTACCGCCGGTCAGATCTTCGATAGCGATTTTGCCGTCTTTGGCTTTTTTCGCGTAATCAACAATTGCTTGTTCGATGTCGGCAATGCTCATTTGGTCGGCATCGCGCAGGATTGGTACAACCAAACCGCGTGGGCTGCCAATTGCGATACCGATGTCGAAGTAGCCGTGGTACACGATGTCTTTGCCGTCAACGGAAGCATTTACAACCGGGTATTTTTTCAGGGCGGCAACAGCGGCTTTAACGAAGAAGGACATAAAGCCCAGTTTCACGCCGTGTTCTTTCTCGAATTTTTCTTTGTACTTCGCACGCAAGTCCATGATTGGTTTCATGTTGACTTCGTTGAATGTAGTCAGAATGGCGTTTTCTTGTTGAGAAGCCAGGAGGCGTTCCGCAACACGGGCACGCAGGCGGCTCATTGGTACGCGTTCTTCAGGACGTGCGCTGGCAGGAAGTGCAACAGCAGGAGCAGCGGCTGCGGCAGGTTTGGCAGCGGCATTTTGTACGTCTTCTTTCAATACGCGACCGTCACGGCCGGAACCTTGCAATGCGTTCACGTCAACACCAGTCTCGGCAGCCAGTTTGGCGGCAGCAGGCATAGCGGCGTTGTTTTGTGCAGCAGCAGGAGCGGCGGCGGCTGGGGCAGCTTCGGCAGGCGCGGCGGCTGGGGCTTCAGCAGCGGCAGTAGCAGCTGTATCGATGCGTGCCAAAACTTGATCGGCAACAACGGTTTCACCGTCTTGCGCTACGATTTCGACCAATACGCCGGCTTGTGGAGAAGGTACTTCCAAAACCACTTTGTCAGTTTCGATATCGATCAGGATTTCGTCACGGGCAACTGCTTCGCCAACTTTTTTCTTCCATTCCAAGAGCGTGCCTTCAGATACGCTTTCAGACAGCATAGGTACTTTTACATCAATAATCATTTTGTGTCTCCAATGGCCCTTTCAAACGGCCTGTTGTGTGTTTTTCATTCTGCATATGGGCATTCCGCCTGAGCAGCCTCAGACGGAATGCCGCCAGGCTTACAACGCCAAAGCGTCTTCAACCAATTGTTTCAATTGGGCAATGTGTTTGCTTGAGTAGCCCACTGCAGGCGATGCGCTGCTTGGACGGCCGGCATAAGACAATTTTTGCCCTTCGCTGATAACGTTTTCGATGCGGTGGCGGATTTGGTAGAACGCGCCTTGGTTTTTCGGCTCTTCTTGCGCCCAAACCACAGATTTTGCGTTCGGATATTTCGCCAGTTCGGCTTTAACCTCGTCGTATGGGAACGGATACAGCTGCTCAACGCGGACGATGGCAACATCATCTTCCAGTTTACGCTCGGCACGGCCGGTTTCCAAGTCATAGTAAACCTGACCGGCACACAATACCACGCGTTTCACGCTGTCGTTGCTTGCGCGTTCTGCGGTATCGCCGATAACCGGACGGAAAGTCGAACCTTCGGTGAAGTTTTCCAGCGGGCTCATTGCACCTTTGAAGCGCAACAGGCGTTTGGACATGAAAATCACCAGCGGTTTGCGGTATGAACCCAAGACTTGACGTTGCAAGAGGTGGAACATTTGCGACGCTTCAGACGGCATGATGACTTGCATATTGTTCTCGGAACACAGTTGCAACCAACGTTCTACGCGTGCAGAAGAGTGCTCGGGGCCTTGACCGTCGTAACCGTGCGGCAGGATGGTGGTCAGACCGCACAAGCGACCCCATTTGGTTTCGCCTGAAGACAGGAATTGGTCAATAGTCACTTGCGCGCCGTTGGCGAAGTCACCGAATTGAGCTTCCCAAATGGTGAGCTTGTCAGGAGCGGAGCAGGCAAAGCCGTACTCGAACGCCATCACAGCTTCTTCGTTCAAAATGGAGTCGATAACCAGGAACTCGCCCATGCCTTCGCCCATATGGCGCAGAGGAACATAAGTACCGTCGTCCCATTTTTCACGGTTTTGATCATGCAGTACTGCATGACGGTGTGAGAATGTACCGCGGCCGGAGTCCTCACCGGAGATACGCACGCCATGACCTTTGGTCAGCAGGCTTGCGTATGCCAAGGTTTCGGCCATACCCCAGTCGATAGCTTGTTTGCCGGATGCCATTGCTTTACGCGCTTCAATCACACGTTTTGCAGTCGGATGCAGGGCAAAGCCTTCCGGTACGGCGGTAAACTTCTCGGTAAGACGCTCAATATCCGCAGCAGGCAAACCAGTTTCGATGTGTTCGCGCCAATCTTTGCCTTGGTATTTGCTCCAGTCGATTTGTGTACGTTGGAAGTTGCTCAAAGTTGTTTGTTCAACATGTTCTCCTTTGTCCAAAGCATCACGGTAGGCTTGGATGTAAGCGTCAGCCTCTGCTTGAGTTACCACGCCTTCGGCAATCAGTTGTTCGGTGTACAAAGCACGCGCACCCGGGTGTTGCGATACTTTTTTGTACATCATCGGTTGGGTCAAGGTCGGATCATCGCCCTCGTTGTGGCCCCATTTACGGTAGCAGACAACGTCGATCACGATGTCTTTATGGAATTTTTTGCGGTAATCCAAAGCGGCTTGGATGGCAAAGCAAACGCGTTCAGGATCATCGCCGTTCACATGGATAACCGGAGCGGAAACCATTTTCGCGATATCGGTACAGTGTACGGTTGAACGGGTATCGCGGATATCGGAAGTGGTAAAGCCGATTTGGTTGTTGATCACGATGTGAACCGTACCGCCGGTGGTATAACCGCGTGTTTTAGACAGGTTGAATGTTGCTTGGTTAACACCTAAACCGATAAATGCGGAATCGCCGTGAATCAATACCGGCAAGACTTTATCGCGACCGTTTTCGCCCAAACGTTTTTGTTTGGCGCGCGCAGAACCTTCCACCACCGGGTTGACGATTTCCAAGTGTGACGGGTTGAACGCCAAAGAAACATGCATCGGGCCGTGCGGGGTAGCAATATCGGAGCTGAAGCCCATATGGTATTTCACGTCGCCGCTGGGCAGTTTGATTTCGGCACGACCTTCAAATTCGGCAAACAAATCGCCGGGTTTTTTGCCCAAAATGTTCACCAAAACATTCAGACGGCCACGGTGCGCCATACCGATGATGACTTCTTCCACGCCGTCTTTACCGGCGTTTTGAATCAGGTAGTTCAAACCGGCAATCGCGCTTTCGCCGCCTTCGACACCGAAACGTTTCTGACCGACATATTTGGTATGCAGATAACGTTCCAAAGTCTCGGCAGCAGTCATCTCTTTCAAGATACGGCGTTTTTGATCGGCATTGTAATGCGGTGTGGACAATACGCTTTCAAAATAATTGCGTACCCAGCGGCGCTCTTCGGTATTGGGAATATAGATATATTCCAATGCGATGTGGCCACAGTAGGTTTGTTTGAGGTTGCTGATGATTTGGGACAAAGGCAGTTTGCCGCGATTGGCAAAATCGCCCTCGCCCATATTGAATTGAAGCGCCATATCGGCATCAGACAGACCGTGGAATTTCGGATCGAGGGCTTCAATATCGCGCGGGGGGATACGTTTGAGCGGATCAAGTTGGGCTGCACCCACGCCTTGGATACGATAGGCAGAAATCAGCCGTAAAACGCTGACTTGCTTTTTCAGCATTGCCTCATCCGCACTGCCCGCAACGGCAGATGCGATTTTCTTTTTCGCCAAAGAAACAAATGATTCGCGAATCGGTGTGTGTGCGACATCGACAGCAACCGTCCCCGGCTGTTTACTCAAATCGGTGAAATACTGCTTCCATTTTTCATTAACCGCATCGGGGTTTTCCAAAAAAGCCTCGTACAATTCCTCAATGTAAGGTGCGTTCGAACCGAACAGGTAAGAGAAATTGAGTTTTTCGTCCATCATGGCGTGCGCTCTTTTCTTTAAAATATAAACAAAGGGTAGAAGTCCGCGTCCTGACGGCTGAACTGATGCCGTCTGAAAAGACATTTTATTCTACCCTATTTTAAACTAGATTGCTTGTATTGATTTCATCCGACTACAATCAAATGTGTACAGAAAGCAATCCGATTCTCTAATATTGCCTGTTTGACAATATATTAATGTATGTTACCTCTCGCCTGCCGGCACATAATCGCGGCGTTCCGAACCGGTATAAAGCTGGCGCGGGCGACCGATTTTCAGCGAAGGATCGCTAATCATCTCGTGCCAGTGCGAAATCCAGCCCACGCTGCGCGACAGGGCGAAGATAACGGTAAACATTTCGGTCGGGATACCCAGCGCGGACAGGACGATGCCGGAATAGAAATCGACATTGGGGTACAGTTTGCGTTCGATAAAGAACGGGTCTTTCAGCGCAATCTGTTCCAATTCCATCGCCAGCTTGAATTTCGGACTGTCTTCCAAGCCCAATTCCTTCAAAACTTCATAGCAGGTTTCGCGCATAATGCTGGCGCGCGGATCCATATTGCGGTACACGCGGTGTCCGAAGCCCATCAGACGGTATTTGCGTTGTTTCACGCCTTCCATATATTCGGCAACACGGGACACATCTCCGATTTCATCCAACATTTTCAACACGGCTTCGTTAGCACCGCCATGGGACGCACCCCACAGACAGGCGATACCGGCAGCGATACAGGCAAATGGGTTTGCACCCGAAGACCCTGCCAAACGGACGGTTGAAGTTGAGGCGTTTTGCTCGTGGTCGGCATGTAAAATAAAGATGCGGTCGAGCGCGCGTGCCAAAACAGGATTGGGTTTGTAGTCTTCACACGGTGTGGCGAACATCATATGAAGGAAGTTTTCAGAGTAAGAGAGATTATTTTTCGGATAATTGAACGGCAAACCGTTAGAATAGCGGTAACACATTGCCGCGATTGTCGGAATTTTGGAAATCAGACGGTAAATTGCGATTTTTCGGTGTTCGGGATTGGTAATATCCAGACTGTCTTGATAGAACGCAGACAGTGCGCCGACCACGCCGACCATCATCGCCATCGGATGCGCGTCACGTCGGAAACCACGGAAGAACCAAGTCAGCTGTTCATGTACCATCGTATGGCGGCTGACAGTGGTATCAAATTCTTTTTTCTGCTCAGCTGTAGGCAGTTCGCCGTAAATCAACAGATAGCAAACTTCCAAATAATCGGATTTTTCGGCCAGCTGCTCGATAGGATAACCACGGTAATACAACAGACCTTCATCACCATCAATATAAGTGATTTTGGATTCGCAACTTGCAGTTGACACGAATCCGGGGTCGAATGAAAACAGACCTGTATTTTTTGTCAGCCCCCGAATGTCAACCACATCGTGCCCGATGCTGGCTTCCAATACCGGCAAATCCAAGCCTGCCTGACCCGGTACGTTGAGTTTGATTGATTTGGACATATTATCGCTCCTTTGCAAGTTGTAACCCACGTTGCTGCATCCGCAGCACGTTCTTTGCCTTCAGACGGCCTTTGCATTTTGAAATCTGCCCGCAGGCAGATTTCAGATGTCTCATGCCCGTCTGATTTTTTCAAGCATCGGGATAAGGTGCCCTTTGTCCGTTTCCGAATGCCCGTTAATCAAGGCAAGCAATTCTTGATCTTGAAATTCAAGGATTTCGGAAAACTCGGACAGCTCTTTATCGCTCAAATGCTCGAATTCTTTTTCCATAAACCTGCCGAAGATTAAATCTAATTCCAACAATCCCCGGCGGGTTTGAAAACGGATTTTCCGTTTGGCAATATCGTCAAAAACCATCATTTCTTAAACGGCTCGTTTCAACATAATCTCTTTAATCTTACCGATGGCTCGGGTCGGATTCAAGTGTTTAGGACATACGTCTACGCAGTTCATAATGGTGTGGCAACGGAACAAACGGTATGGGTCATTCAGATTATCCAAACGCTCATTAGTGATGGTATCACGGCTATCCGCAATGAAACGGTAAGCATTCAGCAAACCGGATGGGCCGACGAATTTATCAGGGTTCCACCAAAATGACGGGCAGGCAGTAGAACAGCAGGCGCACAAAATACATTCGTACAAGCCGTCCAACTCTTTGCGCTCTTCCTGAGTTTGCAGACGCTCTTTGTCCGCATCAATCGGATTGTCGTTAACGACATAAGGTTTGATGGAATGGTATTGTTTGAAGAACTGGGTCATATCCACAATCAGGTCGCGGATAACAGGCAGACCTGGCAGGGGACGGATTTTAACCGGCTGTTTCAAGCCACGCAGATCGGTCAGACACGCCAAGCCGTTTTTGCCGTTAATGTTCATACCGTCAGAACCGCAAATCCCTTCGCGGCAGGAGCGGCGGAAAGACAAGGTATCGTCTTGTGCTTTCAGGCGTACCAAAGCGTCCAAAAGTTTCACGTCGGTCGGCTCCAATTCCAACTCGTAACGCTGCATATAAGGCTTGGCATCAACATCCGGGTTGTAACGGTAAATTTCAAAACTCATTTTTTCCATGAGAAGTGTTCCTTTTCTCATCAACTGCCCAATGATTTTGTATTATAAATTCAAGCAGTTCAATGTGGGTATGGTTAGATTTCAGACGGCCTCTAAGACAGATGCCGTCTGAAAATGCATCAATAAACGCGCTTGGCCGGTTTGATGTATTCCACGCTCAAAGGCTTGGTATGTACCGGTTTGTAAGACAAAGTATTAGTATCTGAATGATACAGGGTATGTTTCATCCAGTTTTCGTCATCGCGCTCAGGATGGTCGTCTGAAGCGTGTGCGCCACGCGATTCTTTACGCGCTTCGGCGGACACCAAAGTCGCTTTCGCTACTTCAATCAGATTATCCAATTCCAAAG
This sequence comes from Neisseria sp. Marseille-Q1983, assembly GCF_018224585.1. NCBI lineage: Bacteria > Pseudomonadati > Pseudomonadota > Betaproteobacteria > Neisseriales > Neisseriaceae > Neisseria > Neisseria sp. Marseille-Q1983. The sequence continues at coordinate 102,470 of NZ_JAGTUI010000001.1, read as the reverse complement.
CTTCGATACGCGCAGTATTCCACACTTTGCTCTTGTCTTTGATTTCAGTACGTTTCACGCGCTCGGCAATCGCCATGATTTCTTGAACGCCTTTACTCAGAATCTCATCAGTACGGAACACGCCGGCGTGCAGTTGGACGGAGCGTTGCAGCTCGCGACGCAGCGCATCAACGTTTTCGCCATCGGTTTGATTGTCCAAACGTTCGATACGTTGGCGGGTCAGCTCACCCGCATCGGCAGGTAGAGGTTTCCAACCGCTTTGCTCTTTGATGAATTTAATCATGCTGTCGCCGGCAGCTTTACCGAATACCACCAAGTCAAGCAGGGAGTTGGTACCCAAACGGTTCGCACCGTGTACGGAAGCACAAGCGCACTCGCCAGCAGCATACAAACCTTTCACTGGCACTTCATATTCGTCGCCTTGCGGCACAACGACTTCGCCGTGGTAGTTGGTCGGAATACCGCCCATCATGTAGTGGGTAGTCGGCACGACGGGAATCGGGTCTTTAATCGGGTCGATACCGGCAAACTGAATGGAAATCTCGCGGATGCCCGGCAGTTTTTCCATAATTTTTTCGGCACCGATATGGTCGATTTTCAGCAATACATGGTCTTTGTTTTTGCCGCAACCGCGACCTTCGTAGATCTCCATCGCCATCGCACGGGAAACCACGTCGCGTGAAGCCAAGTCTTTTACCGTCGGTGCATAGCGTTCCATAAAACGCTCGCCGTCGGCATTCAACAGAATACCGCCCTCACCGCGCACACCTTCAGTAATCAACACGCCTGCACCGGCTACACCGGTCGGGTGGAATTGCCAGAATTCCATATCTTCCAACGGAATACCCGCACGCGCACAAATACCCAAACCGTCGCCGGTGTTCATATAGGCATTGGTAGAGGACGCATAAATACGGCCGCCTCCGCCGGTAGCAAACATCACAGCTTTAGCGTGGAAAATATAAACCTCGCCGGTTTCCATTTCCATGGCGGTAACACCGACGACATCACCATTCTCATCACGAATCAAATCTTGCGCTGTCCATTCCACAAAGAATTGCGTATTGGCACGGACGTTTTGTTGGTACAACGTATGCAACATCGCATGACCGGTACGGTCGGCAACCGCACATGCACGTTCTACCGCACGTTTACCGTGTTCGGCAGTATGTCCGCCGAAAGGGCGTTGGTAGATTTTGCCACTTTCCACACGGTCAAAAGGCATACCCATGTGTTCCAACTCAATTACGGCTTCAGGCGCTGCGCGACACATAAACTCAATCGCATCTTGGTCGCCCAACCAGTCGGAACCTTTCACGGTATCGTACATGTGCCAGTCCCAACGGTCCTCCTGCACATTACCCAGAGAGGCGGAAATACCGCCCTGCGCCGCTACGGTATGCGAACGGGTCGGGAACACTTTAGACAAAACGGCACAATTCAGACCAGATTTGGATAATTGGAGGGCTGCGCGTAAACCTGCACCACCACCGCCGACAATCACGGCATCAAACTTGCGAACAGGAAAACCCATACTTACCCCCAAATCACTTTAACTGAATACACGAGACAGCCGACCAGCCAAACGATGGTGGCAACCTGCAAAAACAAACGCACGCCGAAGGGTTTGATATAGTCCATCCACAAATCGCGGATACCCACCCAAGCGTGCAAGAATACGGCGATGAAGCTCACTTGGGTGAACACTTTCACCCAAACTTGATCGAAAAATGCCTGCCATGCCGAATATTCTTTAGGCAGAGCAAATAGAACCACTAAAAGTGCAACGGTATAAATCAACATAATAACCGCAGTCGCACGTTGCATCGCCCAATCGCGCAAACCGTAATGGGCACCGGTCAATTTACGTTCTACCATAACAATGCTCCCAAAACGACAGTCAAAACCAATGCAGAAGCAAATACGGCTTTAGCGGTATTACGCGCAGTATTCAACTCAAGGCCTTTGTGTGCATCCAAAAATAAAAAGCGGATACCGGCAAGAGAATGGTGCAGATAAGCCCACAATACACCGATCAAAACCAGCTTGACCAAAGGATGGGAAACAATGGCACGGTAAGTTTCAAATGCAGACTCTTGACTCAGGGTACCGGACAGGAAATACAGCAGGAAAGGCAGCATAATAAACAGCCCGACCCCGCTGATGCGGTGAAGGATGGAAACTATCCCGGGTATCGGCAGACGGATATTCGGCAAATCCAGATAAACAGGACGCGGTTTGACAGACATAGTCAATTCCTCTGTAGTTATATATCGACTCAAAAACCGTAAACCCATTGCTACACTGGGTTACATAAACGTTAATTTACCTGTTTTATCCCATTTTGAACAGTGTATTTTAAAAACAAACTGATAGATTTTGACAAACACGCGTGAAAACAGCAGATTAAAAGAAAGATTTTTAGTTTTGCCCCCTTCCCGACACGGTATCAGCATCCGACCTCCAACCCCATCCCCAAAAATAAAATGCCGTCTGAAAAAATTTCAGACGGCATTGTTTTGCCATATCGGTCAGGCTTTCAATTTCGCATCGGCATCGCGCAACGCGGTACGCAGACCTTCCTCGATAACGGGATGGTAGAACGGCATATCCAGCATTTGCGGAACGGTCATCTTCATTTGATGTGCCCAAGCCAACAGGTGCGCCAAATGTTCGGCGGCAGGGCCTACGATTTCCGCACCGATGAAGCGGCCGGTGGCTTTTTCGGCATACAGGCGCATATGGCCTTTGTTTACCAGCATCACGCGGCTGCGGCCTTGGTTTTTGAACGATACTTCGCCGATGACAAATTCGTCGGCTTGGTATTGCGCGGCAACCTGCGCGTATTTCAAACCGACAAAGCCGATTTGCGGACTGGTGAACACTACGCCGATGGTGCTGCGGCGCAAACCGCCGCCGATATTCGGGTAGCGGCCTGCGTTATCGCCGGCAATCTTGCCTTGGTCGGCGGCTTCATGCAGCAGGGGCAGTTGGTTGGACGCGTCGCCCGCAATAAAGATATGCGGAATACTGGTCTGCATAGTCAGCGGATCGGCAACGGGTACGCCGCGCGCATCTTTTTCGATATTGATATTTTCCAAACCGATATTGTCAACGTTCGGACGGCGGCCTACGGCTGCCAGCATATATTCAGCAACAAATACGCCTTTTTCGCCGTCTTGCTCCCAATGGACTTCTACATTGCCGTCTGCATCGAGTTTGACCTCGGTTTTAGCATCCAAATGCAGTTTCAATTCTTCGCCGAACACGGCTTTCGCCTCGTCTGAAACGACGGGGTCGGAAATGCCGCCGATAATTCCGCCCAAACCGAAAATTTCAACTTTCACGCCCAAACGGTGCAATGCCTGACCCAGTTCCAAACCGATAACACCCGGTCCGAACACGGCAACGCGCTTAGGCAGCGTATCCCATGAAAAAACGTCGTCGTTGATAATCAAACGGTCGCCCAAAGACTGCCACTGCGGCAGGATGACGGGACGCGAACCGGTAGCAATCACGAAACTTTTTGCCGTGATTTGGGTATGGTCGTCGATTTGGACGGTATGCTCGTCGATAAATTTAGCCGAACCCATGATGCGTTTGTCGGCAGGCCATTCTTCCACATCGGCAACGACAAAGCCGACAAAACGGTCGCGCTCGGATTTAACGCGCTGCATCACTTCTTCGCCATTGACGATGATACTGTCTTTGTCCAAATGCACGCCGAACGGGTCGGTATGCAATGCGTGGTGGCGCGCTTCTGCGGCGGCAATCAAGAGTTTGGAAGGCATACAGCCCACGCGCGCGCAGGTCGTGCCGAACACATTGTTTTCAATCAGGTAAACATTATCCGAATGTAAACGGGCATTGCGGAACGCGCCCATACCGGCAGTACCGCCGCCGATTACGACGACATCTGCTTGAATTTTTTTCATAATCTTTGTCCTTCCGTTTTCGTCTGAAACACTGCCGACACGGAATATATCGGCTTCAGACGGCATTTAAATATTTTCCCAATCAAAAACATTATTCAGATAAATAAAAACAAAATTTCGATTGAGTGCAACAATATCCAAATCTTCTTATAAATATAGAGTTATTCGGAGCGGTAGTGTAGAACCGCCCGAATAACTCTATCCGGTATATTAGACAGTTTAATCAAACTGCCTTAAGCAAACAGCTATCAGTTTTTAGCCAAGTAAGCTTCCAAATCTTCGCTGCCGCCGATGTATTTACCGCCAATGAAGACTTGAGGAGCAGTCATCTTGCCGGTAATGGCGCGAACGGAAGTAACGGTTGCATCTTTGCCCAATACGATTTCTTCGTAAGACAAACCTTTGTCTTGCAAAGCTTGTTTGGCTTTAGCGCAGAATTGGCAACCTGGTTTAGTGAAAATTGCCACAGACTCTTGAGCTTTCCAATCAGGAGCAACGAATTTCAGCATAGTATCTGCATCGGATACTTTGAAAGGATCGCCCGGTTCTTCAGGTTCGATGAACATTTTTTCAACCACGCCGTCGTTAACCAGCATGGAGTAACGCCAAGAGCGTTTGCCGAAGCCCAAGTCTTCTTTACCGACCAACATACCCATGCCTTCGGTAAATTCGCCGTTGCCGTCAGGAATCATGTAGATGTTGTCGGATTCTTCTTCGGCCGCCCAAGCGTTCATTACGAAAGTATCGTTTACAGATACGCAGTAGATTGCATCAACGCCGTTTTCTTTGAACGCGCCGAACAATTCATTGTAACGTGGCAGGTGAGAAGAAGAGCAAGTTGGAGTAAATGCGCCGGGCAGGGAGAATACGACTACTTTTTTGCCTTTGAACAAATCATCGGTAGACACATCTTTCCAAGTGTCGCCGACGCGGGTGCGGAATACTACGGAAGGTACTTTTTGACCGGTACGATCTTGCAAAGCCATTTTGAGCTCCTTAATAGATAGGTTTAAGAAATGATTGTGAATCGCTGGGCATTCTACCCCATACAAAATGATTTGTATAATTTATAGTTCAAATAATATTAATTATTCAAAACTATTAATCACCAACCTCGACCAACTTCTTGCAGTATATAAAGCCATGCCTAAAAAAAACAAGTCTTATTTGAGAAAAATTCTTAGAAACTCCCCTACGCTCATTTGAAAACAGAAATGCCGTCTGTAAAGTATTCAGACGGCATCCAATCACGTTATCCCTGCTTATTTAGCCAGTTCGGCACGCAGTTTGTGGGTTACGTTCATCATCACTTGGAGTTGTTCCAGAGTTTCTTTCCAGCCACGGGTTTTCAGGCCGCAGTCAGGATTCACCCACAGACGCTCAACCGGAACAACCTCGATGGCTTTGCGCAACAGGTGCTCAACTTCAGCTTCAGTCGGTACGCGTGGGCTGTGGATGTCGTAAACACCTGGACCGATGTCGTTCGGGTATTTGAATTCGCCGAACGCAGTCAAGAGTTCCATATCGGAACGTGAAGTTTCGATGGTGATGACGTCTGCGTCCATAGCGGCGATGGCAGGCAGGATGTCGTTGAACTCAGAGTAGCACATATGAGTGTGGATTTGGGTGCTGTCTTCGCAACCGGTAGAAGACAGGCGGAAGGATTCGCCCGCCCAGTTCAGGTAGGCATCCCAATCGGCACGTTTCAAAGGCAGACCTTCGCGGATGGCAGGTTCGTCAATTTGGATGACTTTAATGCCGGCTTTTTCCAGATCCAATACTTCGTCGTTCAGAGCCAGTGCGATTTGTTTGCACACGGTAGAGCGAGGAATATCGTTGCGGACAAAAGACCATTGCAGAATGGTTACAGGGCCGGTCAACATGCCTTTCATCGGGCGTTTGGTCAGGCTTTGTGCGTAAGTAGACCAAGCTACGGTCATGGCTTCAGGACGGCTTACGTCACCAAAGATGATAGGTGGTTTAACGCAGCGAGAACCGTAGCTTTGTACCCAGCCGTATTGGGTGAATGCAAAACCGCTCAACAGTTCGCCGAAGTATTCGACCATGTCGTTACGCTCGGCTTCGCCGTGTACCAGTACGTCCAAGTCCAGTTTTTCTTGCTCTTCAACCACCAAGGCGATTTCTTTTTTCATCGCGGCTTCGTAATCGGCGGCAGATAGTTCGCCTTTTTTGAAGGCTGCGCGTGCTTGGCGGATTTCGGTAGTTTGCGGGAAAGAACCGATGTTGGTCGTCGGCAGCAGAGGCAGGTTCAACCATGCTTGTTGCGCTTTGATACGGTCGGCAAATGGAGATTTGCGTTGGTCCGCGTTGGCAGGCAAATCGGCAAGGCGTTTGGCAACGTCTGCACGGTGGATTTCACCGCTGTTGGCACGGGAGTCGGCGGCAGCTTGGCTGGCGGCCAGTTCTTCGGTAACAGAATCACGGCCTTCATTCAATGCGGCTTTCAGAACGCGCAATTCTTGGGTTTTTTGCAGTGTGAATGCCAACCAAGAGTACAGGTCGGGTTTGTTGGCTTTCAGTTTTTCTTCAACTGACAAGTCAAACGGAGTGTGCAGCAGCGAGCAAGAGCTGGAAATCCACAAACGCTCGCCCAGTTTGGCTTGCAGAGGCTCGACAGTTTCCAAAACTTTGTTCAGGTTGGCGCGCCAGATGTTTCGGCCGTCAATCACGCCGGCAGACAGGACTTTGTCGTAGTCGGCAAATGCATCCAGTTGCTCGGGCGCGCGTACCAAGTCGATGTGCAGGCCGTCAACAGGCAGGGCTTTCAGCAATGCGGCGTGTTCGGCAACAGAACCGAAGTAAGTGCCCAACAGGATTTTGGCGTTGACTTTGCTCAAAGTAGCGTAAACGTCTTTGTAGGCTTCTACCCATTCTTTAGGCAGATCGACAGTCAAAGCAGGCTCGTCGATTTGAATCCACTCGGCACCGGCTTCAACCAAAGCAGTCAGGATTTCAACGTAAACAGGCAACAGTTTAGGTAACAGGCTCAGACGGTCGAATTCAACGGCGCCTTTTTCTTTACCAACCCACAGGAAAGTCAACGGACCCACAACGGTCGGTTTGGCTTTCAAGCCGAGGGCTTGGGCTTCTTTCAGTTGTTGGACGTAATGTTTGGCGTTCGCTTTGAATTCGGTATCGGCGTGGAATTCAGGCACCAGGTAGTGGTAGTTGGTGTCGAACCATTTGGTCATTTCGATGGCGAATTGGTCTTTGTTGCCGCGCGCCAGTTGGAAGAATTGTTCCAAAGACAGGTTTTGGCTGTCGAAGCCGAAGCGAGCGGGAATCGCGCCGGTGGCGACTTGCAGGTCGAGAATGTGGTCGTAGAAAGTGAAATCGCCTACGGCAACGTAATCGGCGTTAGCGGCAGCTTCGTGTTTCCAGTTTTTCTCGCGCAAGTCTTTAGCAACAGCCAGCAATTCTTGCTCGCTGATTTCTTTGCGCCAGTATTTTTCTTGTGCGAATTTCAATTCGCGGAAGGCGCCGACACGCGGGAAGCCTGAGAAATGTAATGTTGTCATGTTGAACTCTCCAGTTGGATTTTGTAAGGACCGGTTCAATCCGAATCGGCCGGTATTGTAAATCAGAATGGCTCGGATGGGGCGGCGTTTTGCTTTTCAGACGGCCTCGGATGCCGTCTGAAGCCGTTTTCGGCTTTAAGGGCGCACACCTAAAATATGGCAGATGGCGTAAGTCAGCTCGCTGCGGTTAAGCGTATAGAAGTGGAAATCTTTCACGCCTTCCCGGGACAGGACTTTGACCATATCGATGGCGATACTTGCCGCCACCAGATTGCGCGTGCCTTGGTCGTCGTCCAAACCTTCATACATTTGCGACAGCCAGCTTGGGATTTTGACGTTGGTAACCTGCGCCATTTTACCGAGCTGCTTGAAGTTGGTAACAGGCAGGATGCCGGGAACGATTTCCACATCAATGCCCAACATCACGCAGCGGTCGCGGAAGCGCAGGTAGCGTTCCACATCAAAGAAAAATTGAGTGATGACGTGGTTCGCGCCCGCATCGATTTTGCGTTTCAGATTAATCAGGTCGGCTTGTGCGGATTTCGCTTCGGGATGTACTTCGGGGTATGCTGCTACAGAGATGTCGAAGTCGGCAACGGAGCGTAATAGCTTAACCAAGTCTTCGGCATAAAACGGTTTTTTCTCGTAACCGGCCGGCTCGTCTCCGCGCAGGGCGACAACTCGGCGGATGCCGCTGTCCCAATAATCTTTGGCAATTTGGCGCAATTCGTCGGGAGAAGCGTCGATACCGGTCAGGTGTGGGGCTGCTTCCAAGCCGGTTTCTTGCTTAATGCGTTTGACAATACCGTGTGTACGGTCGCGTTCGCCGGAGTTGGCACCGTAGGTTACGGATACGAACTTGGGATGCAGGGTTTGCAGACGGTGGATAGAGTCCCACAGCATAGTTTCCATTTGCTCGTTTTTCGGCGGAAAAAATTCAAACGAAACGTTGATGTCGCCTTTCAAATCAGAAAGGCTGTTATTTAACGCATTGATTTCTTTTGCGTAATTCATGGCTGCGTACCTTTTATTATCTTTTATATGATATTTCAGGCAACATAATAAAGTTGCGTCAAACATGAGTCAATTTCAAAATTTTCAGATTTATCATGAAAATTTCTAATATATCACAAAACAGTTAAATTTCCTTGTACAACCCTTCTAAATTATGCTAGAATTTGTTATGTTATAACACTCTAAGCAAGGCAATATATGAAACCGAATATTCATCCTGACAATTATCGAACCGTTCTTTTTTTCGACAGCAGCGCCAATGAAGGCTGGCTGATTCGTTCTTGCGCCGAAACACACGGAAAAACGATGGTTTGGACAGACGGCAAAGAATATCCGCTCTTTTCCTTAGATACTTCCTCTTCCTCACATCCCGTCTATACCGGCAAACAGCGTAACGTCAATACTGAAGGCCGTGCCAGCAAATTCAACCAACGTTTCCAATCCGTAATGTCATCGTTTAGAAAGGACAAATAATGCAGGTTCTGTCTTCACTCAAAACCGCCAAACAACGCCACCGCGACTGCCAAATCGTCAGGCGCAGGGGCAAAGTTTACGTCATCTGTAAAAGCAATCCGCGTTTTAAAGCCCGACAACGCTGACCCCCTGCCCTTCCTGCTTCGGTTGTAAAGTCCCTCCTGCCGCAAGCCCCTTTTCAAAAAATGCCGTCTGAAACAGAAAAATACGTTTCAGACGGCATTTTTTCCGTCAATACGAATCCAGAATGTGTTTGAAATACAGCATAAACAGATACCAAAACAGCGTCGCGGCAGCTGCACCGAGCAGTACCCATGCGCTGATTTTGGCGACTTCGCGCAGGGCGCGTTTCTGCCTGCGGCTGAAGAGGCGGTTGATAATCAGCGCGGCAAGTGCGAAAAAGAAAAAAATACGGAAAAGTCTGCCTATCATATCGGGAAGCGGGAAGCCGTCTAAAAAGTATGGTTCGTGTGCGGCGGATGAGGGTCAAACGCGTCAGGCTGCTTGTCCGACCGTGTCAAAAAGTCATGCCGTTTGCGATATAATAACGCTTTTCGCCGCATTTGTTGGAACAGGATATGAGTCAAAATGCCTCGGTGGGCATTGTAACGCCCCAAAAAATTCCGTTTGAGATGCCGCTGGTTTTGGAAAACGGTAAAACTTTGCCGCGTTTCGATCTGATGATTGAAACCTACGGCGAGCTGAATGCCGAAAAAAACAATGCGGTTTTAATCTGCCACGCGCTGTCGGGCAACCATCACGTTGCAGGCAGGTATTCGGCGGAGGATAAATATGCCGGCTGGTGGGACAATATGGTCGGTCCCGGAAAACCGATTGATACGGAACGTTTTTTCGTGGTCGGGCTGAACAATCTGGGCGGTTGCGACGGCAGCAGCGGACCTTTGTCGATTAATCCTGAAACGGGCAGGGAATACGGCGCGGATTTTCCGGTGGTTACAGTGAAGGACTGGGTAAAATCCCAAGCCGCGCTTGCCGACTATCTCGGCATCGGGCAATGGGCGGCGGTTGTCGGCGGCAGCTTGGGCGGTATGCAGGCTTTGCAGTGGACGATTTCCTATCCCGAGCGCGTGCGCCACGCCTTAGTGATTGCGTCCGCGCCGAAACTGTCCACGCAAAATATCGCGTTCAACGATGTGGCGCGTCAGGCGATTTTGACCGATCCCGATTTCAACGAAGGACATTACCGCAGCCGCAACACCGTTCCTGCACGCGGTTTGCGGATTGCCCGTATGATGGGGCACATTACCTATCTTGCCGAAGACGGTTTGGGCAAAAAATTCGGACGCGATTTGCGTTCCGACGGCTATCAATACGGTTATGGCGTTGAATTTGAAGTAGAATCCTATCTCCGCTATCAGGGCGACAAATTCGTCGGGCGGTTTGACGCCAACACCTATTTACTGATGACCAAGGCTTTGGACTATTTCGATCCGGCGGCGGATTTCGGCAACAGCCTGACCCGCGCCGTGCAGGATGTGCAGGCAAAATTCTTTGTCGCCAGCTTCAGCACCGACTGGCGTTTCGCGCCCGAACGTTCGCACGAACTGGTCAAGGCACTGATTGCCGCACAAAAATCCGTGCAGTATATCGAAGTCAAGTCCGCACACGGGCACGATGCCTTTTTAATGGAAGACGAAGCCTATATGCGCGCCGTAGCGGCTTATATGAATAATGTGGATAAGGATTGCCGATCATGAACTTGCGCGATGATTTGCAACTGATTTACGACCGTATACCCGAAGGCAGCCGCGTCTTGGACTTGGGCTGCGGCGACGGCGAACTGCTTGCCGCCTTGGTCGAACACAAAAAATGCAGCGGCTACGGCATCGAAATCGACACCGGCAGCGTGATTGCCGCGATGTCGCGCGGCGTAAATGTTATCCAAGCCGATTTGGAAGAAGGTTTAACCGCATTCAACGATCAAAGTTTTGATGTGATTGTTTTGAGCCAGACCATCCAAGCGATGCAGAATACCGAAAAAATCCTGCGCTGCCTGATGCGCGTCGCCAAACAGGCAATCGTCAGCTTCCCGAATTTCGGCTACTGGCGCAACCGCGTCCAAATCGCACTCGGCGGACATATGCCGGTTTCCGAACGTATGCCCTACCATTGGTACGACACGCCCAATATCCATTGGTGCACGCTCAAAGACTTTGATTTGTTGTGCGCCAAAAACAACATCCGCGTGCTTGAGCGCGCCGTGATGACGGGCAACAGACAGGTCAAACATTTCCCCAACCTTTTGGGCAGCCTTGCATTTTACCGCGTCGGGTAAGACAGGTTGAGAACCTTGTCGGCATTAACAGGTTCTTCGGTTCTATTAACAACAGGCCGTCTGAAAAATGAAACGGTAGGTTTTCAGACGGCCTCTTTAATACTGGAAACAATAGAATGAAAAACAAAACCTTATATATTGCGTCCCATCAAAGGGGCGCATTACTTTTCTTAACATTCCCCTTTGACAGCCAAGTGAAAGGGGCTTTTTTATGTCAGCAGAAAATGTAATATTCTCTTGTTCTTATTGGAGAATTTTCAAAAAATCAGATGATTCTTGTGTTGTGTGTTTTTATCAGTTCAGACATGGAGAACCGCATAAACTCGTTGACCAATTAACTGTTGCAAGGCTTTATCAGGCGTTCGATTATATTGATTTGGTTTGTTCTGATTATCCGGTAATTATCACGACAGACGGTTGTCGTTTTTCTTTTTGATCTTTAAAAATTTGTCAGGGTTTGGCTTTCGGCCGTTGACCGTCGTACGCGCTTTAGCGCGGAAGACGGGAAACGGCTGAAAGCCCCCCCCTGACTAACAGGGGGGGAGCGAAATAAAAAAACCCTAAAGGTACTGAACAAAATGAGTGAAGCAGAATATTTTTCCCATTTCATATCGGACGGAAAGGGAAAGCTTTTAGAAATTCCGCAGCGAAGAGGTAAGCAAGACGGGGTTTTTATTGATTGGTTGTCATTCACACTGCACGAAGATTCCTTGCTGAAAGTTTCCGGATGCCCATTAGTTTCCGATGCCGAATATATGTTTGTTTTAAGCAAAAAATTGGAGGAAATATTAGGGTTTGGAATAACAAGCCGATGCAAATCGAAGGGCAATAAATTTTATGATTCGATGTTTAGGCTGGGGTCGGAAGAAGTTGATTATGGCGAAGTTCATTATGGAGGTCAGCGAAATACGGTTTTAGTCGAATTGAAAGGTGTAGGTTGCAACATTGCAAATCACGGTTGGGAATTGAGGCTTAAGCAGTTTTTGGAAGATTCGTTAAGGCCGAGGATAACGCGGGTAGATTTGGCACTTGATTTTTTTGATGGGGAGTACACGCCGGAACAGGCACTTTTGGATCACGATAACGGTTTTTTTGACAACAGCAACATGAGGCCTAAGTCTGAAATGATTGGAACGGCTTGGCGGAGAGAGGACGGAAGCGGCAAGACTTTTTATGTCGGACGCAAAAAAAATTCCAAGTTTGTCCGCGTTTATGAGAAAGGCAGGCAGCTTGGCGATAAAGAAAGCAAATGGGTAAGGTTCGAAATTCAGTTTAATCACGGAGACATGGAAATACCTTTGGATATTCTGATAAATCAAGGTTCTTATTTTTCAGGCGCTTTCCCGATTTGTCAGAAATTTAAAAATATGCCGTATCCCGAAAGGTTTGATTACCGTAAAAAAGTGGCTAATTTAACCTTTCAGCATAAATTGCGTTATGCAAGAAATGCTGTAGGCAAACTGATTAATTTCATGTCTGATATGGGTTTTGATAGTGATGAAATTGTCAGATATCTGAAGGCAGATTTGGGGTATCCCAAAGGGCTAGAACCTGAAAAATATTCGTTGGCCGGATTGAAGGAATCTTTGAAATTCGGCTTTATACACGAACAACCGGATGTAGATTTAGAAATTGAATTGGAAGAACTCGGAATTATCAAATTTAAGCAATCAGATAAATTCGATCCGGATAGAAGGCTTTTCGATCCACATCACGATGCAGAAAGTGAGAGGCAATATCAGCTTTGTCTCGACAGAATGTATGATCTTCATGCAAATCAAATTTAACTTAAAAAGGAAAAATGAATATGTTTAATCAAACTCAAACTGTAACTTATCCTGCAACTTTTTTGGGAGCCAAAAAATTCAAAGGCGAAATTGATGGCTCTAACATCGACACTTGTTCCGTATTGGTTGCAACACCTTTACCGGCACAGTCGGGAAATGCTGTCGGATTTACGGCAGCTCAAATGAAATTCGGTGACAGTAAGAATTTCTCAAAATTGGAGAATCTCAAATACCCGTGCGAAGTTATGGTAACGGTTGAAATGACTTCGACAGGTAAAGGCATGGTTCCTTCATTAATTGATTTTCAGGTGGCCGAAAAGCCGAAAGGTTGATTTATGAAATTTGAAGAACGTTTCATAGTTCAAGACTTGGAAACGCATGACTTTATTTATCCCGATCCTTTCGGTGATGTGGGGTTTACTCAAAATATTAAATCCGCAGGCCAATTTGAAAGTTACGAAGATGCGTTAAATTCGGGCATAAATGAAATAGGCGGAGGATTCCAAATATTTCAGTTTTTCGTTAAATCGGAATAAAAGTAAAACAGGCTCGGCGGGCGGTCTGTCAACCTTTCATAAAGCCCGCAACAAAGGAAAAACATCATGAAAATGAACCTTGCAACACTAATTATAGGCTGGGTGGTCTGTATGTTTCTTTTTCTTTTCGCCATTCTCTATTTTATCGGCTAAAAACAAGATTCGGGAAAGACTTCGCCCGGATGAAGCAAGTCAAGAAGTCGTCTTACTTTAAACATCAAAAAAAGGAAAAAAAGCGATGAACATCGTTAAAAAATATGCTGTAAAAGCATTGTTGGCAGCCGGTATCTTCACACCGGCTATTGTTATGGCAGATACCTTTGATGCGGCCGCAATTGGTCAGCAAGTTGCAACCGTAATCATGGGTTTCGTGGCAATGGTTTCCGCTGTGGGTATGGCGGCAATTACCGTGATTCTTGCAATCCAAGGCTTCAAAATGGCTTGGAGCATGATTAAATCTGTCAAATAACGGCAGTGAAGAAAGAGGGGCGCGTGAATGGGCTATCGTGTCGGCATAAATTGTTTTGATACAAGATTGCAGGCAGACGACTATTTATTGTCGTCCCTTCCCCCTACCGTTACCCAGGACGGAAAAATCATCAGGCCGGAAAGGGTGGGCGATAAATGGATTTTGAACGGAAATCCGGTCATGTTGTCTTATCCGAAATGTTCCAATTTTGAGCAGATAAAACAGGGTTCTTATGTAGGTTCGACCGTTCTAATTCTGTTTGTAGTCATTTACGGTTTCAGGCTGATAATTAATTTTTTAAAAGACATGGTCAAGGTTGGGACTGATTGATGATTATTGATTTTTGGTTTCTTCTCGGGTTTTTTCTTGCTTTGTCTGTTGCTTTGATATTTATATGACGTGTTTTAAAATTCCTAATTTCTGTAACTGTTACGAAAGTTAGGATTATGTTTATTTCAGAATACCATTTAATTCAGTTTCAAATTGGTTCACATATTTATAGGGACTTACCTCAAGCGTTGATTTATTACAGGGAATTGATGAGAAAAGGTGTTTTTAAAGCTCCTTTTTCTTTTGATATTTTTAGGAATTTCTTCCACAGATATGATAGAGATTTTATAGAAATTCAGTTCTCTGATGCTTCAACTTTGCTAATTAAATTAGATGAAGCTAAATGTTATGTATCGCATCCAAGAACTAAGTTTTTTAAAGATTATCCTATGTTGTAGTCTATTTATATCAGTTAAAGCCTTTGCTGAGGGCCCTGTTGCGCGTTTTGAACGAGTTGAAGTCTATGATGATGGTAGATATTTAGGCATTAGGGGAATTAATAATAGTACCCCCTATCAACATGGTAGAGTTTGGCAGGGCGTTTTTGATAGAAATACAAGTCAGTATGCGACATTCGATGCACAAGATTTGCGTGTTAGACATGTTAATACTGGGGCATTTTCATCTTCTAAAGTTGCAGCAACCGTTAAAACAACTGTCTCCCGCGCCGGAGTCTTGGCAGGCGTTGGCGCATTAGTCCGCCAAGGCGCAAAACTGGGCAAGAGAGCGGTTCCCTATGTCGGAACCGCCCTTTTAGCATATGACATTTACGAAACCTTTAAAGAGGACATTCAGTCTCAAGGTTATCAATACGATCCCGAAACCGACAAATTTTTAAAATACTATCCAGCTCAAAATTGCATTTGGTACAGGGTGGGAAATTATCCCAATGAGCAGCTGGTATATGATTCTTGTTATGGCGTTGACAGCTCAATAATGGCTAAATATTACAGCGGAGATACATCAAATCGGGAAGTTAAGGAATTGATGGAGTCGCGCATGGAGTCATTGGCCCGTCTGTTTTGGGAAAGAGAAAAGAAAAGAAGAGATTCATTTTGGAATAAATTTGTTTTTAGTCATTGTGAATTCAACTGGAACGGCGGAGATTGTTCAGTTCATCAGGGAGATGATTATAGGTCAGGTATTTCATTTTCTTTAAGACTAAATCAAAAATATAAGGAAGAAATGGCCGCACAAAATCTGGAACAGATTTTAGCGGCAAAAGTCGATGCCAATCCCGACAGATACATCAAAGCAACAGGTTTCCCGGGATACAAGCAAGATATCGAAGTCGCACCCGGAACAAAAGTGAATATGGGACCTGTTACGGATAGAAATGGGAACCCCGTTCAAGTTGTCGCAACATTCGGCAGGGACGCTCAAGGCAACAATACGGTGGATGTTCAGGTAACTCCGCGCCCTGACCTAACTCCCGGAAGTGCGGAAGCTCCCAATGTCCGCCCGTTGCCTGATACATCACCGTCAACGAACCCATCAAACAACCCAAACCCAAACGATAACCCCGGCACGCGCCCCAATCCCGAACCTGCACCGGACACAAATCCCGATCCAAACTTGCAGCCCGGCACAAGTCCCGGCACGCCTTTTGTTCCGGGCACATCACCGGCAAACGGCAGGGACGGAAAGGACGGACAAGACGGCGGTCTTCTGTGCCGTTTCTTCCCGAAAATCCTGGCATGCGACCAGCTTCCGGAGCCGTCAGCAGATCCCGATCCGCAGCTCCCGAATGAGACCGTAAACGTTGAGTTTGAGAAATCCGGAATCTTTCAAGATTCCGCACAGTGTCCCGCCCCCGTCACGTTCACGATCACGGTGCTTGATTCAAGCCGACAGTTCGCGTTCAGCTTCGAGAACGCATGCACCATAGCCGAAAGGCTGAGGTACATGCTCCTCGCCCTTGCATGGGCGGTTGCCGCCTTTTTCTGCATTCGCACAGTATCTCGTGAAGTCTAGCAGGCGCAGCACCGTCGGGCTTCAGTAATCTTTGCCAAGGCAGGGGGAGGACGTCCAGAAAGATTTGTAAAGGCGGGTTTTTGCCTTTACGAATCTTTTTGGATACCCCTTGCCGCCCTGCCGAAAAAATACACTGCTGCCGCAGAGCAGGTGGTAAGGCGCGCGCTTTTTGCGCCGTCCCCCTGCTCCCGCGGCGTCGCAAGTGAGACTGGGGGGCGCGGGGGGCTAGTCCCCCGCAAAGCTTTCAGCTTCGGAAACTTGAGCCAAAGCCAGGGCGAACCGCCAGAGCTGGGCGAAGCCAGGGCGCATCACCGGAGAGCTGGGCGAAGCCAGGGCGAACCGCCGGAGAGCTGGGCGAAGCCAGGCGCATCGCCGGAGAGCTGGGCGAAGCCAGGGC